>JAFAHL010000159.1 GCA_019237215.1 Hyphomicrobiales bacterium
AGAATTGTGTTCTTTTGGTCGCTCATTTGGGAACTCGCAGCCGCCGCACCGCGCGCTTGAAATCCTCGGTCATTTGCGCGAACGGCAGCGACAAGGCGGCGCGCCGTCCGACCAGCACATAGTCATGGCCGCCAGAAAGACCAGTCGCGGCCGATAGCCTCACAATTTCCTTAAGCCGCCGTCGTACCCGATTGCGCTCGACGGCGCTTCCGACCTTCCTCGACACGGTGAAGCCGACGCGGATCGGACCGCCATCGTCTCGCTTGCGCGCCTGCAACACGAAAGCGTCGGTCGGCACCTTGGCTGCGCCCGCGGCGGCCAGGAAGTCGGCGCGTTGCCTGAGCCGTTGCATGAGGACGCCGCCGAGCGCGCTGCGGCGCGGATTCAGGCACTGAGCCGCTTGCGTCCGCGCGCGCGCCGCGCGGCAACGACCTTGCGCCCGCCTTTGGTCGCCATGCGAGCACGAAAACCGTGACGGCGCTTGCGCACCAGGTTGCTCGGTTGATAGGTCCGCTTCACGGGCTGTTCTCCGCTGGCGCTCGATGTCGGCTCGCTCACGCGCCGCAAGGGCCTGGCCCCGGCCTTCCGTCCGCCCCCGGATGAGCGGGGACCGCCGCGCCCAAAATCTCGCGGGCTTATACGGGAGCCCGCCGGTGGTCGTCAATGCGAGCGGCTGCGGTGTCTCGGTTTGCTCGGTGGTATCTCAACACACGCTCTTCCGCTCGTCCCCGCGAAAGCGGGGACCCAGACTTCCGTCCTGGATTCCCGCTTTCGCGGGAATGAACGGAGTTTTGCCGCGCGATCGGTAGTGTCTCACTTAAACTGAGCCACTGCGGCGGCGGCACAAGCGCGTGAGCGACCGTCACAAGGCGGTGAAAGCAGCGCTTTGAGGTCCTACGGTCGGCTAAGATCGATCCGCTGTCGCGGGCCCGCGCCGGGGTGCCGCCGCATGTCGAGGCGTCCGGATCATGCCCTTGCACCGACCATGACCGCCGACAACGATCCGTCACCCGCGGGCGCCGCACGCGCGAAATTCTCGCCGCGACGGCTCGTTCCGCTGATCGTGATCGCGGCCGCATCGGGCGTCGTCATCGGAATGGGCTGGTACCGTCAGCTCTCGTTCGAGACGCTGGCGCGTCATCACGAGGCGCTGCGGGAGTTCATCGCGGCGCACGAAGTGTCCGCGGTCGCGGCCTATATCGCCCTCTATATCGTGGCGGTTGCGCTCTCGGTCCCGGCCGGCTTCTTTCTCACGGTGAGCGGGGGAATTCTGTTCGGTGCCGTTATCGGTGGCGCAGCGGCGGCGGTGGGCGCGACGATCGGAGCGATTTGCATCTTCCTGATCGCCAAGAGCGCGATCGGCGAGTACTTCGTGCGTCGGGCTGGCCGGCTGGCGGAAAAGGTGGCGCAAGGCTTTCGCGCCGACGCCTTCAACTACCTGCTGTTTCTGCGGTTGGTGCCGATCTTTCCGTTCTGGCTCGTCAACCTCGTTCCGGCGCTGTGCGGGGTCCCGCTCGCGACCTTCGTGGTGGCGACGGCGCTGGGCGTCATTCCCGCGACCTTCGCATTTGCCTTCGTCGGCGCCGGCCTCGACAGCGTGATCGCCGCGCAGCAAGCCGCCTACCAAGCGTGCCTGGCGGCGGCTCGCTCCGATTGCCGGCTCGAGTTCCACATGAAGGCGGCGCTCACGCCGGAGCTTCTCGGCGCACTCGTGACGCTGGGTGTTCTCGCGCTCATTCCGGTCGTGGTGAAGCGGCTGCGCGCGCGCTCGACGGCGCACGCGCGCGAGTGGACGGATAATGCGTGATCCGTGACGCTGCGCGCTCTATTCTCGTCTTTCCTCATGGGTCCACCGTCGTCAGGAGTAGGCATGGCGGAACGTTTGCAGCCCGACATCTGCGTCATCGGCGCGGGCTCCGGCGGCCTCTCGGTCGCCGCCGCCGCGGCCGCCTTCGGCGTATCGGTCGTGTTGGTCGAAAAGGACAAGATGGGCGGCGAATGCCTCAATACCGGCTGCGTGCCCTCGAAAGCGCTGATCGCCGCCGCAAAGCACGCTCGCGCCATCGCCGATGCGCGCGCCTTCGGCGTCACGGCGGGACCGGCGGACGTGGATTTGGCCAAGGTGCACCGACACGTGCACGACGTCATCGCCGCGATTGCGCCGAACGATTCGAAGGAGCGCTTCAACGGGCTGGGCGTGCGGGTCATCGCGGGCGCCGCGCGTTTCAAGGATCGCAACAGCGTGATGGTCGGCGACGGCATCGAGATCGCGGCGCAGCGCTTCGTGATCGCGACCGGCTCCTCGCCGGCGCTTCCGCCGATCGCGGGGCTCGAAACGGTGCCCTACCTCACCAACGAAACCGTGTTCGATCTGACCACCCGCCCGGAGCACCTGATCGTCATCGGCGCGGGGGCGATCGGTCTCGAGCTCGCGCAGGCCTTTCGCCGCCTCGGTGCCGTGGTCACGGTGCTGGAAGCGGCGAAGCCGCTCGCGCGCGAGGACGGCGAATGCGCCGCGATTGTGCTCGACGCGCTCGCACGCGAGGGCGTGATCGTCCGCAGCAACGTTGCGGTCGCGCGCGTCGAAGGCACGGGTGCAAAGGTCAAGGTGATCCTTGCCGGCGATGGCGAAGCGGCAATCGAGGGCAGCCATCTGTTGATCGCGACCGGTCGCCGGGCGAACACGGACGGCCTCGCGCTCGAGCGAGCCGGCATCGCCTGCGACCGCAACGGGATCGTGGTCGGCAAAGGGCTCAAGACCGCAAACCCGCGCGTCTACGCCATTGGCGACGTCGCGGGTCGGGGCCAGTTCACCCACCTCGCCAATTACCATGCCGGGCTCGTCATCCGGAACGCGCTGTTTCGCCTGCCCGTGAAAGTGAACGCGGACCTCGTGCCGCGCGTGACCTTCACCGACCCCGAGCTCGCCCATGTCGGTTTGACCGAGGGCGAGGCGCGCTCGCGCGGGTTCACCATCCGCCTGCTGCGTTGGCCCTATCACGAGAACGACCGCGCCCAGGCCGAGCGCGAGACGCAGGGGCATATCAAGGTCGTGACCGACGGGCGGGGCAAGATCCTCGGCGCCACCATCGTGGGCGCCGGCGCCGGCGAGCTGATCACCACCTGGACGCTGGCGATCGACCGGGGCCTCCCGATCCGCGCGCTCGCCGGTATAATAGTGCCGTACCCCACCCTGGCCGAGATTGGAAAACGCGCCGCGATTACCTATTTCACACCCAGTCTGACCAACGTTTGGGTGCGGCGCATCATCGCGTGGGTGCGCCGCTTCGGCTGAGCCGGGCGCAAGGATCAATGGACATGAGCGATCGACCCGCTGCGGCGGATCAATCGAACCGCGCGCGAGCGCGCATGGGGCTATCGGCCAAGCTGCTCGTTCTGACGCTGTCGTTCGCGATGATCGCGGAGGTTCTGATCTACGTCCCCTCGGTCGCCAACTTCCGGCTGAACTGGCTCAGCGACCGGCTGTCGGCCGCCTATACCGCCGCGCTGGTGTTCCAGACCGCGCCCAGCGGCATGGTCCCGGAAACGGTCGCGCGCCAGATTCTCGAGAGCATCGGCGCGCACGCGGTTGCGCTCAAGACGGGCCAGCAGCGGCGCCTGCTCGCGGCGTCCGACGTGCAACGGCCGGTCACGCACAACTTTGACATGCGCAACATGCCCTGGCACCGCGCGATCATCGAGGCGTTCCAGACCCTCGTCTGCGTCGACGCCGACGTGATGCGGGTGGTGGGACCCGCGCCCATGGGCGGCGAGTACGTCGAGATGGTGCTCGACGAGGCGCCGCTGCGCCGGGCGATGGTGGATTTCTCCATCCGTATCTTGATCCTGTCGCTGATCATTTCGGCGATCACCGCCTCGCTCGTCTATCTTTCGCTGCAGTGGCTGCTGGTGCGGCCGATGCGGCGCATGACCGCGAACATGGTGGCGTTCCGAGCCGATCCGGAGAATCCCGCGCGCATCATGGCGGCGTCGGACCGCATGGACGAGATCGGCACCGCCGAGCGCGAGCTCGCAGCCATGCAGCTCGATCTCGCAACCTTGCTGCAGCAAAAGAACCATCTCGCCGCGCTCGGGCTCGCGGTTTCCAAGATCAACCACGACCTGCGCAACCTGCTGTCCTCGGCGCAGCTCTTTTCCGAGCGACTGGCGAAGATTTCCGACCCGCACGTGCAGCGCTTCGCGCCCAAGCTCATGCTGTCGCTCGAGCGCGCCATCGCCTTCTGCCAGTCGACCTTGTCCTATGGCCGCGTGCAGGAGCCGCCGCCCGACCGCCGCCTTGTGGCGCTCGAGCCGCTGGTCGAGGACGTGCGCGAGACGCTGGGGCTCGATGGTGGCACGCCGGTGCGCTGGGTCGCCGCGATCGAGCGCGGGCTCACCATCGATGCCGATCCCGACCAGCTGTTCCGCGTCCTGCTCAATCTTGCGCGCAACGCGGTGCAGGCGCTCGAGACGCGCGACGCCAAGGACCCCGGCAGCGACCAGATCCGCGTCACCGGCCGGCGCGAAGGCGCGGTGGTGCTGATCCAGGTCTCCGACACCGGCCCGGGGCTCTCGGAGAAGGCCCGCGCGCATCTGTTCGAAGCCTTCCAGGGCTCGACCCGCACCGGCAGCGTCGGGCTCGGGCTCGCCATCGTGGCCGAGCTCGTGCGCGCCCACGGCGGCGAAATCCGCCTGGTCGAAGGCACCATCGGCGCGACCTTCCGCCTGTCGATCCCGGACCGCGCGGTCGATCTCGACACGCGGCGCGGCGAGCGCGCGCGGGCGTGATCGGAGCTTTGCTGCGAGTCTGGCGGCGTCTCCCTCTGGTGTCATTCCGGGGCCCGAGCGCAGCGAGGGAACCCGGAATCCATAACTACAGCCAGTGATTATGGATTCCGGGCTCGCCGCTTTGCGGCGCCCCGGAATGACAACTTGCCATCGGGAGGCGAAGGCTATAGCTACACACGCGTTCCCGGCCGCTTTGCTCGGTCTGGGGATTTCCCGCGCGATGCGCAAGACGCGCCCGTAGCTCAGCTGGATAGAGCACCAGACTACGAATCTGGGGGTCAGGAGTTCGAATCTCTTCGGGCGCGCCACCTAGCTGGATTGCAGCACGGTCGCAATGACCCCAACCCAGACTTGGAGAGTTCGCGTCGTTCCCGATGCCGGCATCTCATCGACCGAAATAGGTCTCCTCGACGGATCGCCACTCCGGGCTGCCGGTGACTATCGTCAACGCTCGATCGAGCGGCTTTTTCAGGACCGAGTTCATCGGTAACGCGAAGGCCATGTAGGCCGGGGCCAGCACCCCGCGCGGTGGCGCAATCGCATCTGAAAAGCGCGTGTTCACTAGATATTGCAGGGCACCGACGCTGTTGACGACGGCATCGGCCTTTCCGGTCGCCAGTGCGTTGAGGGCATCGGCTAAATCGGCAAACTTCTGATACGCAAGACGCTCGGCGTCGAGATATTCAGCGCCGGACGAGCCGGAGACGGCGGCGAGCCGTTTACCTGCGAGGTCGCTCGTGCGGGTGGCGACGATGCTCTCGACCCGACTGGCGGTCATGCGCGCGACCAAATTGGTCGTCAGCAGCGAGACCAGTACGAGGCTTCCGACCATCCAGACCACGGCGAGCGTGCGGCCGAGGTGTGTTTTCGGCGTCTTGTCGCCATAGCCGACCGTGGTCATGGTGACCACGGCCCAATACACACCCTCGTGCCACGAGGTCACGGCCGACTCGGACGCCGATGTGCCGGTCTTGCTCAAATGGGCTCGCTCGAACCACCACATGAGCACGCCAATCACCGTCAGGAGGATCACGATAGCGAAGATCAGCAGGCCAAGCTCGCCGGCGGCCTCGCCATAGTCGTAGAATGCGGACGCTGCTCCCATTCGTCTCGCGAAGACGGCGGCGACGCCGGAGTGATGCGTAGGATAGGAGAAATCCACGCGCGCAAGGCGTTCCGGGGTGATCGTGATGGCACCGATCGCGACATCGTAGGCACCGTTCTCCAGCCCCGACAGCAAGTCGCTCATCTGCGCTACGGGCATCAGCTGGTACTGCCAGTTGAGATGCTCTGCGACGCGACGCCAGAGGTCGACGCTTGCGCCAACGAACAGCCCCCCGTCGCCTTGCCCGCCGTAAGGTGCAACTTGATAAACTCCGATGCGCAGAGGCGTCGTCGAGCCGGGCTCCGCTGCCGCGGCCGCACCGGCGAGCATTAGAAAAAGCAACGCGCTGAGGCCTGCTCGTGCGACACCAAAGCGATGCACAGGTTTGCGAAAATCAACGCGGCGGACGAGCTCCATATGACAGAACTAGCGCGCCTCGATGACGGTTTTGCTGCAGGTCGTGCGTCCCACCCGCGGCTATGCAAGCGGGTGGGGCTATGGAGAACAGCGCAAGCGGAGACCGCGTCGGCGATTCCAGCCTACACCGCCACCCGCTGAAACTCGGTGGGGAAAGAGTGTAGCCGGCGCGCGCCGTTCTCGGTGATGACGATGGTCTCGGCGAAGACGCAGCCGGTCTCGCCGCCGCGCCATTTCGGATCGAACAGGTCGATGTTCATGGCGAACACCATGCCGGCGCGGAATTCGTCGCCGATCGCCTTGAGCGCGCCTACGTCCGCGCCCTTGGCGTGGTGGCGGTAGCGCGGATATTCGAGCGACGCCAGTCCGTGCCCGTGGATGCCGGCTTCGCAGATGCCGAAGCCGCTGCCTTCGATGCTGTCGCGCACCGCGTCCATGACTTGCGAAATCTTGGCGCGCGGCTTGAACAGCTCGAGCCCGCGCCGATAGGCGGCAAGGCACGCGTCGTAGATATCGAGGTAGCGCGGCTCGGGCTCGCCCAGGCAGAACGTGCGCTCCACGTGGGTGAAATAGCCGCCGAACTTGGGATGCATCTCGCAGATGATCATGTCGCCCTTCGCCAGCGGGCGCGTGGTCGGCACGCGGAACGGGTGCGGATAGGGATGCGCGTCGGCCGCCCACAGGAACAAGGTCGGTTCCTCGCCGCCGTTGGCCAGCATCACTTCCATCATGCGCGCGTAGACCTCGCACTCCTTGACGCCGGGGCGCGCGGTGTCGCGGCACGCCTGCAGCATCAGGTCGCCAAGCGCGGCGGCTTTTTCCAGAATCGCGATCTCCTCGGCGCTTTTGACGGTGCGCAGCTTCTCCATCATGTCGTCGAGATTGACGAGGCTCAGCTTGGGCAAGCGCTCGCGCAGCCGCGCGTACATGCTGTGCGGCACCCAGCCGTCGGGATCGAGCGGGCCGGCAAGCCCGTCGATGCCGACCGCGGCGCCGGCAAGGCCGAGTTCCGTGAGCCGGTCGGCGACGCTGTCGCCGAACGTGCCGCGCTTGGGGCGCACGTCGGACACCCAGCTCTGGGCGCCGCGCCAATAGTCGGTGAACACCGGCGAATAGATGAATGACGTGGGCTCGCCCGCGCGCGGAAAAACGAGCACGTTGAACTCGGCATTGCCCCCGATGGGGCAGAGGTAGCGCGCGTTGGCGATGTTGAAGTCCCACATCGCCGGCCAGCCGCACAGGATCAGGCCATCGAGCCCGCGCGCGTCCATCTCCTTGCGCACCGCCGCCCAGCGCCGGTCGCGCTCGGCCAGCGAGGGCGTCGGATATTCCACGAGCTTGCGCATGGCTTTTTCGTCCCCGGCGTTCGTGTGCCGAGGTCGAGCCTATGACATTGGTTCGCACGCCGCCATGGC
>JAFAHL010000165.1 GCA_019237215.1 Hyphomicrobiales bacterium
AGGAGCGGCTCGTGGGCCATCTTGCTCATTTCGTCGGCGATCTTGGGTTCCTGTTGCGGCATGATGTCCCCGTGTCAGCCCGTCACAAGCGGCGGCTTCACGCCGGCGAAAAAGATGAGCGAGATCGCCAGGGCCACCCAGATCACAAATCCGAACAGCGACAGCAGATAGACCGCGGCCAAGCGGCCGATGCCTTCCGCCCAGAGCTGCCGGAAATTGCTCATGACGCCGATGGTGAAAAACGTCAGCACGAAGAAGATGCCGCGGAAGGCATTGGCCTCGAACATTGCCGTCTTGACCTGCGCCGCGAGCGCGGCTGAACCGGCGAGTGCCATGAACAGGATGATAAGGAATGTCACGACATAGCCGATGACGAACTTAGGGAAACGCTGCCAGATTTCCCCGATCTTCGGCGTCTCGCCTTTCCGGACATCAATATGCTTGGTCCAGATCCAAGCGAGCAGGAATGCCCATACGCCTATGAAGATGTCGATGAACACCTTCAGGGTCGCGGCCGTGCCGAGGACCCAGCCCGGCTGGTACTTGATCCCTTGGGCGGCGGCGTTGGCGAGGATGAGCGCCTCGGTAATGCCGCCGCTCGCTACCGCTGCCCCGTCGGTCTTGACCGAGAGCGCCATCCATGCGCCCGCAGCCATCGGCTGCTGGTCGAGGAAATAGGCCGCTGCAAACGGCAGAATGAGCAGTTCGATTACCGCAAACACCACGACCAGCGACGAAACCATGATGGCGACGACAGGGCGCGCGCGAATCGCGCCTGCCGTGGCGATTGCCGCCGATACGCCGCAGACGGAAATGCCCGACGCCAATGGGGCGGCCCATTCCCGGCTGAATTTGAACCAGACGCGCGCGACGTAATACACCACCGCCCAGAATATCAAATAGGCGACGATGATCGATGCCAGGCCGAGGAACATGAGCGAGGTCGCCAGGCTCAACTTTTCTGCCGAGACAATCCCGAGAAAGCCACCCAGAAGGACGATGGCGATCTTGATGTACATTTCCGGCCGAATCGCTTCATGCATCCACGCGGCGAGCCCAGGCAGGAAATTGCCGACGATCAGTCCCACGATCAGGGCAACAATAAAGCCGCCTTCAGCCGTGAGCCGCAGCGACCAGCTGATCCCGAATTTCTGCATATCGGCCGGCGTGTTCACCGCGAAATTGGCGTAGCTACCGATGATCCAGCAGATATAGCTGATCCAGAATACCGCGGTGAAAGCGAGAGCAAACCGTCCCACGTGGGCGCGCAGAAACGCGGCACCTGCCGTCATCAGCATCAGCAGCCCCACGTAGGTAGCGACGAGAGAGCCGATACCGCCCAAGCCTGCATACGCTTTCGATATCGGCGCAAGCGCCTTGCTCAGGTCCGTCCATACGGAGGTGGTGATCACCCAGCCGAGAAGGTCCACACCGCCGAGCAACCCCAGGGCGAGGACAAAGATTACGAGCCCGATGATCAGCGCAAGCAGGTCTTCGCTGAGCCCTTGACCTTTTCCATTCATGTTCCTCCCCTTTTGATGATCCCTGGTCGTGCGCCAATTGCGCAGGGCAATTCACTCGGACCTCTTGCGTCCAGAACTATATCAGCCTGAACCCGGGCCCCCTAACCGGACGCGGTTTTTTCGTTTGTGTGCCTTACTGTAGGCAGCTCGGATGAGAATAAAAAATTCCGCTGCAATATCAATTCCACTGCAATATCAATATGTAGATGAGGACAGCCGGTCCTCGCTGATCCGCGGTGTGGTTTCGCTCGCGCTCCAGGACGCGCGCGGGCAAGAGGACGTGCGCGGGGAAGCCGTTTCGATGGCCGACATGACGTTCTCCTGCGTCAGCGTGCAGCGCCATGAGGTTGGGCCTTGCCGTCGCTCTGAGACTTGCTTTCCCTCAACGCGCCCGCCCGTGGTGGTATTTTCTATTTTTTTCGTACGATCTGCCATAATATTTTTCTATTTTCAAGCCTATTTTGGCTATTATATAGAAAATAATACTCGTCAATCCTCCACGGAGTCCGCGCGATGCGGTTCCTTCCGGTGTTCCTCGATACCACCGCTGGCGTCGTCGTCGTTGTGGGCTCGGGCGAGCCCGCGCTCGCCAAGCTGCGCCTGCTGCGTGCCGCCGGCGCGCACGTGCGCTGGTTTTCCCGCGACGCCGACGTCGCCGAAGCGATGCTGCCGCTGTCGGGGCAGGGTCGGCTCGAAATCAGCTTCGGCGATCCGCTCAAGGTCGATTTGAGCGATGCCGTGGCCGTCGTTTCCGCGGCGGGCGAGGCGCTCGACGCTCAGATCGCCGCGCGCGCCCGCCGCCACCGCATCCCCCGTCGATCGGCCGGAGCTCTCGACGTTCATTTTTCCCGCCATTGTCGATCGCGGCGAGGTGGTGGTCGCGGTGGGCACGGGCGGAGCCTCACCGGTGTTGGCGCGGCGTCTGCGCGAGCTGATCGAGGCCTTGCTGCCCACTCGAAT
>JAFAHL010000175.1 GCA_019237215.1 Hyphomicrobiales bacterium
GGCACGCCGGCGAGCGCAAGTTCGAGCGTGACCGTGCCGGACTTCGCGAGCGCCACCGTGGCAGTGCGGAACGCCGCCTGCTTGTCGGCGCTCTCGACCACGATCCGCGCTCGCAGCGGCCATCGCGCCATTGCTGTGCGAATGGGACCCACCAGATGCGGGACGGTCGCCACCACCACCTCGAGCGATCCGAGGCGATCTCGCACCAGCGCCACGGCGTCAGAAAAAACGCCAAGCAGCCGCTCGATCTCGCCGGCCCTGCTTCCCGGCAGCACTAGCAGGACCGGCGGCGCGGCGAGCCGGCGATGCGCCTCCTCGACATTCGGGCGCAAATTGCGCACTTGCGCGACCAGCGGATGGCCGACATAGGTGCAGGGCGGGCCCCCTAGGCGTTGGTGGACCGCAGGCTCAAACGGCAATAGCGCCAAAACGTGATCGATATAGGCCCGCATCGCCCGGGCGCGCCCCGGCCGCCAAGCCCAGACCGAGGGCGAGACATATTGGACAATCGCGATGGTCGGATCAGCCGCGCGCACCCGCCGCGCGATCCGTTGCGTGAAGCCCGGACTGTCGATCACGACGAGCACGTGCGGACGCTTGGCCACCACCGCCTTAACGGTCAAGCGCATGAGCCGCAGGATTTTCGGAAGCCGCCGCGGGATAGCGCTAAACCCAATGATCGGAAGATCCTCAATCGGATAGAGGCTTGCGACCCCTTCCGCCGCCATCTCCCGGCCCCCGACCCCGACAAAACGCACCTGTCCGCCGGTGCGCTCCCGCAGCGCCCGCATCAGTGCGGCACCGAGCCGATCACCCGACTCTTCGCCGGCGACGAGAAAGACATCGACGACTTCGGAGGGGCGCGTGGGGCGCGCTGGCGCGCTCATTGTTCGGCCGTCTGGTCGCGCACACCGAGGACAAATAGTCGCTCGCGGTCCGCGGTCGCGCTGATGCGCTCGGGCTCGGCGACAATCGTGCTACCGGCGACCACGGCAATGCCGGCTAGCCCAGCTCGTGCCGCGCCTTCCACCGTCTGCGGACCGATCGACGGCAAATCGAGGCGCCGATCCTGGTCGCGCTTTGCCGCCTTGACCAACACGCCTCGTCCCGAGGCCACGGCGATGCGCCCACTCTGACGAAGTTCCGCGATGCGCGCGAGCATTCGGTCGGTGCCTTCCGCGGCCTCGATCGCGAGCACACGCGCATCGGCCACGACCACCGCTTGGCCGACGTCGAACGGACTGGATGCATTGAGCAGAGCTAGCCCCTTTGCAATGTCGGAACGGTCTCGCTCGCCGGGGCGCTCGCGCCCTAGGGTCCCTTCCGGCATCAGGATTTCGGGCGCAACCGCGTGCGCTCCCAAGAGGCGAAAGCCGTACTCTTCGAAGATCCCCGCGACGCCTTTGAGCAGATGATCATCGCCGCCGCGGAAGATGCCGTAGATTCGCGGAAGCAGCCGAAGCGTCTTGAAATCCGGCCGGATTTGCCAGATCGCCGGCCGCACCATCGAACCGATGAAAACCACATCGCGGCAGCCCTCCTGCCGGGCAAGTCGGCAAAACCAGCCGAATTGGCCAACGGCGGCCCAGTGATGCCGGTAGCTTGCGACGCGTTGCGGATCCGCCCAGCCGCGAATGGCGAAAAGCACCACGCGGCGCCCGCGCTTGCCCACGGCATCGGCGACCGCAAACGGCAGGCTTCCGCCGCCGCAGATAATCGCCAGCGGACCGTCGTCTGCCGTGTGCGCGGTTGCCGCTTGGCTCATGCTTCCTCGTCAACCGACGCGCGGCGAATAGCCATAGTCAGCGGCCGTGAGCCGGCACGGATGAAGGCGATCACCTTGGCGATGAGTGGGTCGCCGCCGCTTTGCGCGGCGACCTGGTCGAGCCGCTCGCGAAATGTTCCATCGCCGAAAAACATCGCCTCATAGGCTTGCCGCAGCCGATGGATATCAGCCTTGCTCGAGCCGCGCCGACGCAGGCCGACGACATTGAGACCGATCAGATCGGCAAGCGGACCCTGCACCAGGCCAAACGGGATGACATCGGCGCGCACGCCGCTCAGGCCCACCACCATCGCGCCTTCGCCGACGCGCACGAATTGACGCACAGCTGCCTGACCGCCGAACACGGCGAAGTCACCGATCGTCACGTGGCCCCCCAGCACCACGTTGTTGGCGAAGATCACATCACTGCCGACCTTGCAGTCATGGCCGACATGCGACCCCACCATCAGCCAGCAGCGATCCCCCACTTCAGTGACGCCGCGATCGTCCTCCGTCCCGGTGTTCACGGTGACACCTTCGCGGATATCGCAATCGGCGCCGATCACGAGTCGGGTCGGACCGCCGCGGTACTTGACGGATTGCGGCGGAGTGCCGAGCGAGGCGAATGGGTAGAGCACGGTGCGCGGGCCGATCGTGGTGTGGCCAGCGACGTGAACGTGGGCCAAGAGCCTGCAACCATCGCCAATTTTAACATGGGGGCCGATGACGCAATACGGCCCGATCGACACGTCTTGTCCGATAACCGCCCCCGGTTCGATCCGGGCGGTTGCATCGATCGCGGCCATCGCCGACCTCACGCCACCATGGCGCCGACTTCGGCCTCGGCGACCATCTCTCCGGCGACCTTCGCCTCGCCGCGAAACCACCACATGTTCTTTTTCCGAGCGATCTTTCTGACGTGGTATTCGATCGTGTCGCCTGGGACTACCGGCTTGCGGAACTTCGCTTTGTCGATGGTGAGGAAATAGACGTGCTTTGGATGGTCGCCGCCCATCTGCGACAGCACGCAGATCGCACCCGCCGTTTGCGCCATGCCCTCGATCAGCAGCACGCCGGGAAAGACCGGATTGCCGGGGAAGTGCCCGAGGAACTGCGGCTCATTGACAGTGACGTTCTTGAGTCCGATGGCGGCTTCATCACCTTGCATGTCGATGATGCGATCGACCATCAAAAACGGATAGCGATGCGGTAGCGCTTTGAGGATGGCTGCAATATCGGCTGCCTCGAGGGTGGTGGTCGCCGCCTTGTTCATCAGCTGCGCCTTCGTCGATCATCACCGCCGCCTCGGCCGGAGCCGTGCTGAGCATCGCCGTCGCCCGCGGCATCGTTTTCGCTCACCCACTGGCGCAATCTCATCATGCTGCGCAGAAACTCGCGGCCGCGCATCGCCGGATAGCCGAACCACTTTTCGCCTGCCGGCACGTCGGACATGACCCCGCTCCTGGCCCCGATGATTGCCCCCTCGCCGATCGTCACATTATCCGCAAGCCCAACCTGTCCGGCCAGGATGACGCGATCCTCGATGACGACGCTGCCGGAGATGCCGCATTGCGCGACGATGATGCAGTGGCGGCCGATCCTCACATTGTGTCCGATCTGCACCAGATTGTCGATCTTGGTGCCTTCGCCGATCACGGTATCGCGATTGGCGCCACGATCGATGGTGGTCCCGGCGCCAATCTCCACATCGTCCTGAACGATAACCCGGCCCACCTGCAGGACTTTGCGGTGACCGGTTGCTCCCATCACATAGCCGAATCCGTCCTGGCCGATGGCGCAGCCGGCGTGAACGACCACACGATCGCCAATCAAGCTATTGGTGATCGAGGCGTTGGCTCCGATCGTGCACTGGCGGCCGATGCGCACATTGGGCCCAATCGCGGCACCCGCGTTGATCACCGTTCCGCTTCCGATCTCGGCACGCGGACCGATAACGGCCCCGGGATCCACGGTTACGCCGCTTTCCATGCGCACGGTCGGATGGACTAAGGCCCCAACCGCCACACCGCTTGCCTCGAACAAGGAAGACGGCCGCAACGCATCCGGAAACAGCGTCCGCGCCACCTCGACGAAAGCGCGATACGGTTCGCCGACGCAGAGCACGCTGGTATGTGCGGGAGCGCGGCCGGCGTAGCGTTCCGTCGTCAAGCAGGCGCCGGCACTGCTGACGGACAATTGCGGCGCATATTTCGCCTTCTCGAGGAATGCGAGATCGGTGGGGGCGGCCTGATCGAGCGCTGCAATACCGGTAATGCGGCGATCAAGGTCGGCGCCGGGCCGCGGCTTCGCGCCGGTGAGCGCCGCGATCTCGCGCACGCTCAGCCCGCGTCCCCGATTGAAGAAAAAGGGCTCGCTCATGCCCGTGCCGATCACCGCCGCGCCGGCGGGTCAGAATGTCGTCCCGCCGCCGAACCGGAATTGTTGTACCCGGTCGTAGGGTTCCTTGCTGAGCGGGAATGAATAATCGAATCGCAGCGGCCCGAATGGTGATTCCCAAATTATTCCCA
>JAFAHL010000185.1 GCA_019237215.1 Hyphomicrobiales bacterium
GTCGCGACCGCGCCGAAGTCGAACGCGGCCTATGCCGCCTATGGCGCGGCCATGCGCACCGCGCGCGAGGCGGGCTCGCTGGTGCCGCCCAAGCACATCCTCAACGCACCGACCAAGCTGATGGAGGCGCAAGGTTACGGCGAAGGCTACGACTATGACCACGACGCGCCCGAGGCTTTTTCCGGGCAGGACTATTTCCCCGAACAACTCGACCGGCGGAAATTCTACGATCCGCCCGAGCGCGGTTTCGAGCGCGAGATCAGAAAGCGGCTGGAATACTGGGAGAAGCTGCGAAGGGAGCGAAAGAAATCCGACTGATCAAGCAGGCTAGAAGCGCTCCATCCGAACGTTGCCGGAATTCAAATCGTCGAACGGTGCGGCCCGTGATTTTCTTCAGCATGCGCATGTTGTCATGGTGAGCGCGCCCGCCACGCAGAGGCACGGCCGCCCGGTCGTCACCGAACGGGCGCCGCCCTCGACCGGCGTACAGACCGCCAAAGTCACAGCGGACGAAGCCGGCATGCGCGTCGATCGCTTTGTCGAGGCGCGCTTTCCGGGGCTCGCCTTCTCCCACATCCAGCGCATCATTCGAAAGGGCGAATTGCGCGTGAACGGCAAGCGCGCGCAACCCAAGCAGCGGCTCGAGGCCGGGCAGGCGGTGCGCATTCCGCCGTTGCGATTGGATCAGCCGCGTCCGAGCGGAGGCGACGCCAAGGTCCACGATCAGACCCGCGCGTTCCTCAAGTCCATCACGCTTTACGAAGACGCCGACGTCC
Source organism: Hyphomicrobiales bacterium (assembly GCA_019237215.1). Lineage (GTDB taxonomy): Bacteria > Pseudomonadota > Alphaproteobacteria > Rhizobiales > Xanthobacteraceae > VAZQ01. The sequence goes on from JAFAHL010000185.1 coordinate 777, forward strand.
TCGTGCTCGACAAGCCCATGGGGCTTGCAGTCCAGGGCGGCTCGGGCACCACGCGTCATCTCGACGGTATGCTCGAGACGCTGCGGGATGCGCAGGGCCAGCGCCCGCGCCTTGTGCACCGCCTCGACAAGGACACCGCGGGCTGCCTGCTGGTGGCGAAGACGCGGTTTGCGGCCTCTGCGCTGGCCAAGACCTTCCGCTCGCGGGCGGCGCGGAAAATCTACTGGGCGCTGGTCGCGGGCGTGCCCAAGCCGCGCCAGGGCCGCATCTCCACGTTCCTCGCCAAGGAGGAGCGGGAGGACGATTCGTTCATGCGCGTCGCGCGCCACGGCGAAGAGGGGGCGAGCCACGCGGTGACCTATTACGCCGTGATTGACACCGCCGCGCGCCAACTCGCTTGGCTCTCGCTCAAGCCGGTGACCGGCCGCACCCATCAATTGCGCGCGCACATGGCGCATATCGACCATCCCATCGTGGGCGATGCGAAATATTTTTCGAAGGAGAACTGGCAGCTGCCTGGCGGCATGCAGAACCGCCTGCATCTCTTGGCGCGCCGCATCGTGGTGCCGCATCCGCGCGGCGGAACGATCGACATCACGGCGCCGCTGCCGCCGCACATGCGCCAGTCGTGGAATCTCATCGGCTTCGACGCCGACCGCTACGACCCCATCGTTGAGGCGCCGGAGGAATAGCTCGGACTGGGCGTGGACGCGCCGAGTCTCGCGCGCTTGCTCCCGCGCGAGACGCGCGCAGACCTTTACCGCAAGCTGGCGTTGATTTTCGCGAGCGTCGCCGAGCCCGGGCACAGCTCGTCCTCGGCGAGCGAATTGAGCGGCGTCTCGACGGTGTTGAAGTTGCTGTGCAGGTCTTCGGGCTCGCGATCGACGTAGAGCAGGCCGGTGACGATCTGGCCCATGGCCGCGTGCCGCTGCTGGAAGCTCATGGCGCCGAGCCGGTCGTGCGGGTCGTAGTCGGCGGCGACTTTCTTGAGCAGGAGCTTCGAGCCGTCATGCTGCTCGACGACCTCGACCGCCCCGGGCTCGTAGGCGACCGTGATCGGCGCGCGGCCGGTGATGAAGTCGAGCCGGTTCACCGCCTCGTTGTGCTCGCGCACGTAGTCGAAACTCTTGGTCGAGCCCAGGTGATTGTTGAACGCGACGCACGGGGAGATGATGTCGATGAAGGCGGCGCCTTCGTGCTCGATCGCCGCCTTGATCAGCGGCACCATCTGGATCTTGTCGCCGGAGAACGAGCGGGCGACGAAAGTGGCGCCGAGCTGCAGCGCCATGGCCACCAGGTCGATGGAGTTGTCGGTGTTGGTCACGCCGCGCTTGGACTTCGACCCGCGGTCGGCGGTGGCCGAGAACTGGCCCTTGGTGAGGCCATAAACGCCGTTGTTCTCGACAACATAGACCATGTTCACGCCACGCCGCATGGCGTGGGCGAACTGGCCGAGCCCGATCGAGGCGGTGTCGCCGTCGCCCGAAACGCCGAGATAGATGAGGCTGGAGTTCGCAAGCGATGCGCCGGTCAGCACCGAGGGCATGCGGCCATGCACCGAATTAAAGCCGTGCGAATTGCCGAGGAAAT
>JAFAHL010000243.1 GCA_019237215.1 Hyphomicrobiales bacterium
CGTCGGAACTGAATTGTTGCTGACATAGGCCGAGACGATTGACGCTGTCAGCTCGATGAATGTTCCACCTGACGTATTGTCGCCCATTGACTGTCAGTCCTACCGCGTCTTGAGCTTAAAGGGAGGCCGCATTTCTACATCTTGAGCGCGTTTGGTACGCGTCGGCCGCGCGCCCAATGCATCAAATGACATCGAAAACGTAACTTCTCGTGTTTCTATTCTTGCACTCTCAGGAAGGCAAGAAGTGTTTCCATTTCTGCGCAAAGATAATCCTTCGCATTGTTGGCGTCTTCTCTGCGATACAGAACAAATCCTCGCGAGCGCCAGTTTTCACACTCTCGCTCTTCCAACATGCAAGCAGGCGGTGGCGCACAAGCGACTTCCCGCAGCAGACGTTCCCGCTGGCTGCCGCGCCGCGAAGGTTCGCCATAATCGACAACGACTGAAAACGAGCCCCGCTAACGCCACGTCACGGCGATGGGGCGCGAAGCGCGGCCGTCTCGGGTCCGTCGCTCGCTACGAGTTGCGTTCGATATGCGCGCGCAACTCGGCGATCGAGCCGAACCTGACCGTTCCGTCCGGTAGCTTGGCCTCGATCGATCCGTCGGTATAAAGCGTATAGGCCATGCCGTCGACGACACCGGATTTCAGGATCGCGGCTGCGCCCTGTGGCTCTTCGAGCGCTGCGGGCTCCGGCCGGCGATCTTGCACCGGTGCAGCTTGATCCGCCTGCACCTGACCCATTTCGGATGCCGGCGAAGGTTCGGACTCGGCCCGCTTGGCGGGACGGGCGTCCGCCGACCATGCGGCGTCGAAATTTTCGCGTTGGGATGCGGGGCGCGTCGGCCTCGACCGGAATAGAAAATCCAGGCGCGACGCCTTCAAGGCCTCGACCGCGCCGCGATCTTCCGGCGACACCTTCGGCTCGGGCGCCGCAGCCTCGACATGAGGAGGCCGCGTCTGAACATGCGCCGCACCGTTGGGGGACAGTGGAACCTCCTCCTCCTGCGCTAAGATCGAAGGCTCGGCGGTGGACCGCTCCGCTCGCGGGATGCTTGCTCGCAACCGCTCGACCGGCGGCGCCGCGGCGTCGCCATCCGGAAGTTCCGCCGCCGGACGAGGCTCGCGCGGACGAGCCTCGCTCACCTGCGCGTCCGCCCTTGCTCGTGGGGAGGCTGTTTGAGGCGGGCGAGCGGCGACCGCGACCATGGGTGCAGGGGGAACGACCATGGTGGAAGGGGTGGGCTCTACCTCCGGCGCCTCGACCGGACGGGCCTCAGATCGAATGGCAATTCGCGCGCGCACCGCCTCGCCCAGGCGGCGGAGCTCCGCCACCACCGCCGCAAGGCCGATGAGGACCAAACCTCCGGTCAACGCACTGACACCCGCGACGATGAGCGTGGTGCCGAGGGTGAACTCATTGATTGGAATGCCGAATCCGATGGCGGCAATGCCCACCGCGGCAATCACGATCCCCAACAAGGACAACATTATAGACATGCTGACGCCCCGCTCCGCCATCCTCGGCAGCAGCCATGATGCTATGGTTACTAAAGAATTTTGGCCCCGTTACGCTCCGATCGCAATAACTAATGTGGCGCTACCGCGGCCAAATCCGATCTTGATTAACGCCGGCCACGGCGCCCTCACACCCGCGACAAGCGCGCTGGATGACGCTCGTCATCAACGCGCCATGCAAACGCATTCAAGCTTGAGGCAAAACGCCGGCCGGCAAGCCGTCCGGCCGTCGCCGGGGGAATGGCGTGCCGGTGCCGCCACGCTCAAAACGCAGGTTCGATCCGTTGCCCGGGCGCCCGCTCCGGCCTAATGAGTTAACCCGGAACCGAGGCTGGCATGCATCCGTTACACATGGACCTCCGCCCGCCTCGCCCGACCGTTTGATCATTTGAGGAGCAAGCCGATGTCTTTTACGCTGCCCGACCTTCCCTACAAATATGACGCGCTCGCCCCCTACATGTCGCGCGAGACGCTCGAATACCACCACGACAAGCACCACCTGGCCTATGTCAACAACGCCAACAACCTCATCAAGGGGACCGAGTGGGAAGGAAAATCGCTCGAAGACGTCGTGAAAGGTTCGTTTGGAAAGAACGCCGGCCTCTTCAACAATGCCGGCCAGCACTATAACCACCTGCATTTTTGGCAATGGATGAAACCCAATGGCGGCGGCGACAAGCTTCCCGGCAATCTCGAAAAAAAGATCGTCGCCGACCTCGGCTCCGTCGCGAAGATGAAGGAAGACTTTATCCAAGCGGGCGTTACGCAGTTCGGGTCGGGCTGGGCCTGGCTGGCGGTCAAGGATGGCAAGATCACCGTCACCAAGACCGCCAACGGCGAGAACCCGCTGGTGCACGGCGGCAAGCCGATCCTCGGCTGCGACGTGTGGGAGCACTCCTACTACATCGATTACCGCAACCGGCGGCCGGACTACCTCAAGGCCTTCGTCGACCATTTGGTCAATTGGGAGTACGTCGCCAAGATGTATGACGCGGCGATGAAATAATCGCGCGGCCCTCATTGTCGCCGCGTCATGCCGCGGTCGCCCAGCAATTTGGGGCTGGGTTTCAACGGGGACGGCAACATCCCCCCAACCCAGCCCACCGCCGCGCTCCCGCGTTGGCGCAGGCGTTGCCGGCGTAACGCGCAATGAGAGTTCGGGCGTGCCTCACAATATCCGTGTGGCCTGGGCCCCCCTGCGGTCGGGGGAATAGCGCCATAATCGGCGAATAGATTTGCCCGCCGAGCAAGACCTGAGCCGACCGCCCGTGGCCCTCGCAACGCCCATTCCCGCGCTATCGTCCGACGAACTCGCGACGAGCCGCGTCTTTGACCGACTTGCTGTTGCGGTGCTCGGCGTCGTGGGCATCGTCGCGTTGCTGACGTTCCGCGACTACGGATTGAGCTGGGACGATTATGCGCATTCCGAATACGGCGATCTCCTGCTCAAATTCTATCTTTCGGGTTTGCGCGACCAGCGCGCGCTGTCGTGGGTGAACCTCTACTACTATGGCGGCGGCTTCGACCTGCTGGCGGCGCTCGCCGCCAAGATTTTGCCGCTCACGTTGTTCGAGACCCGCCGGCTGATGGGGGCGGCCGTCGGCGTTCTCGGACTATTCCTCACCTGGCGCATCGGGCGCCGCGTCGGCGGGCCGGCGGCGGGACTGACCGCGCTCGTCCTGCTCGCCACCTGTCCGCTCTACTACGGCCACATGTTCATGAATCCGAAAGACTCGCCCTTTGCGGTCGCGATGACGATTTTTCTCCTCGGTCTCGTGCGAGTCTTCGAAGACTATCCCCGCGTCTCGATTGCAGGCGGCGCCCTCCTCGGCGCCGGCTTCGGTCTGTCGTTCGGTTCGCGCATCATGGGCGCCTTCGGAGCGATCGAGGCGCTCGCGGCGCTTGCCTTCATCTTCGCGCTCGAAGCGCGCGCGCTCGGGATCCGTTCGGCCGGCGCGCGGCTTGGGGCCTTCGCCTTGGCGCTCGTGCCGGCCGTCATTCTGGCCTACGCCGTGATGGCATTTGTCTGGCCCTGGTCGGTGGGCGATCCGCTCAATCCGTTGCGCGCGGTTGAATACTTCTCGCGCTTCTTCGAAAAGCCGTGGCAGGAGCTGTTCGACGGCCGCTTGATTCCCGTTCCGAACATGCCGCGCAGCTACCTGCCGACGCTGTTCGCGCTCAAGCTGCCCATAATCTTGTCGGTCCTCGGATTCGGCGGCGCCGCGGGTGCGCTCGTCGCCGCTTTCAGAGGCAACGTCGCCGTCAATCGCCGTGCCATCTTGCTCGCGGTGGCGCTCGCCGCCCTACTGCCGCTCGTGGTCACGATCGCGTTGCGGCCAGCGATGTACAACGGCATTCGTCATTTCGTATTTGTGTTGCCGCCGCTCGCGGTGCTCGGCGGCCTCGCCACCGTCTCTCTGGTCGAGATCGCTGCGCGGCGGCTGCGAGTTCCGCCCGTTGCGGCTGCCCTCGTCTTTGTCCTTGGCGTCGCCGTTCCAGTCGTCGAGATGGTGCGGCTGCATCCCTACGAATACACCGCCTTCAACTGGTTTTCCGGCGGCGTCGCGGGCGCGCGCGACCGCTACATGCTCGATTATTGGGGCCTCTCGTTCAAGCAAGCCTCGCAAGCACTGCTGGCGAGGCTCGCCGAGCGGCACGAGACCAAGGGCTCCGGCCGCCGCTGGAGGATCGCCGTCTGCGGCCCGCACCGCTCGCCGCAGGTGGAGCTAGGCCCCGACTTCGAAACCACCTGGGATCCGACCGGCGCCGACTTCGCGATGATGCTCGGGGAATTCTACTGCGCGAAGCTCGACGCTCCGGTGCTGGTCGAGATCGTGCGCGACGGCGTCACCTTCGCCCGCGTCTACGACATCCGTGGACGGTCGTTCCCGACCCTGCTGACCCAGCCGGGGCTTTGATCGCGCCGTCCGTCGGATCCGCGCCGCGCGCCTGACGGTGCGCTATCATTGTCGGCCTCATTCGGAGGGCCGGGCCATGCCACGCACTTTCGTCTTCGATGCCTATGGCACGCTTTTCGACGTGCACGCCGCCATCGGCCGGTATCGGGCAGCCGCCGGGCCTGATGCCGATCGTTTCTCCGAGTTCTGGCGTAGCAAGCAACTCGAATATAGCTGGACGTTGACGCTCGCCGGCCGCTATCTCGATTTCTGGACGCTGACGGAACGCGCGCTCGATTTGGCCTTCGCGCGCTTTTCTTCCGTCGACAAGGCGCTCAAGCCAAAGCTGCTCGGCGCCTATCTGGCGCTCGACGCCTTTCCCGATGCCCGCGCGATTTTGCGCGATCTCAAAGCGCGTGGCGACGCCACCGCCATCCTGTCGAACGGCTCGCCGAACATGCTCGCGGCCGCCGTCGAGACAGCCGGCATCGGCGGCCACCTCGATGCCGTTCTCTCGGTCGACCCGATCCGCCTCTACAAACCGCGTCCCGAGGTTTATGCGCTCGTGACCGAGCGCTTCAAGATCGCGCCGGGCGAGGCCGTTTTCGTTTCGGCGAACCGCTGGGACGTCATGGGCGCAGCTGCCTTCGGCTTTCGCACGGCTTGGATCAATCGCACCCATTTGCCGGCGGAATATGAACCGCCGCCGGACGCCATGCTCGCCGGCCTCAACGAGCTCATCACGAGCGCCCCCTGAGAGCGCGCCCGCGTTGACGGCCGTTTGACGAGATCGGTACTATCACACGAAAGCAACCAAACTTTGGGGAGGATGAAAATGCGCGTTGCTCTTTCGCTTTTGCTCGCCATGGTGTTGATACCGATCGTTTCCATGCAAACCGCATACGCGCAAGACAACACCATTTACGTGGTGAGCTACGTCGAGGTTGCCCCGGCGGCACGCGCAGCCGCCGCGAGCCTTTTGCGGCAGCTCGCGAATGCCAGCCGCAAGGACGAGGGCAATACGCGCTTCGATATCCTGCAGCGCACGGCCCCATCCAACCAGTTCGCGATCGTGGCGGTCTGGAAGGACCAGAACGCCTACGACGCGCACCTGGCCGCCGCTCACAGCAAGGAATTTCGCGAGAAGATCAAACCCGATCTCATCAGCGCAATCGACGATCGGGTGCACATGGGCATGGAAATCGCGGGGACACCGGCAGGAAAGACCGAGCCCGACGCGATCGTCGTGGTGACGCATGTCGACGTTCCGCCGCCGAAGAAGGACGAGTGCATTGCAGCGCTCAAGACATTGGTGGCGGACAGCCGCAAGGAGCCAGGTTCCGTGCGCTTCGACGTCTTCCAGCAGGGCAACCGGCCGAACCATTTCTCGGTGGTTGAAATCTGGAAAGACCAGAGCGCCTACGACGCCCACATCACGGCGGCGACGACCAAAAAATTTCGCGACCAGCTCACGCCCATGAGCGGCGCGCTCTACGACGAACGGCTCTACAAGGCGATCTAGCGGCCCCGTCGCGCTGAGAAGGCGCACGATCGCGACGCTGCTTCAACCGACAAAAGTCGCCCCACGGCCGAGGGAGCCGCGGGGCGACTGATGTCAGCTGTGAATTGTCGTCAGTGGGTCTTCCAGCGCGCCTTCGCCTCGGCGCCGGACTGTTTGAGGTGGACGTTCTCGTCCACGTGATCGACCCACGCAAGCGGAATGAAGTGATGCTCACCCCCGGCATCAGGATCGTCCTTCGTCAGCTTGACCTGATCTCGGCCTTCCAAATGGTCCACGGTGCCGACGTGCACGCCATCCGAACCCAGAACCTCCATATGCTCCTTGATCGTCATCGGTGCGACCATGTGCTCCTCCATTGTTCTGCTTAATAACTCGCAGGAATGGTGAGAGGTTCCTAGCGATTTACGCCGCCAGCGCCGCCAATATCCGCGCCCAACTGCGCGTGCCTTTATGAAATGATGTCAGATCGAATTTCTCGTTCGGCGAATGCACGCGGTCGTCGTCGAGTGCGAAACCCACCAGGATCGTGTCCATGCCGAGGACCCGCTTGAAATCTCCCACGATGGGGATCGAGCCGCCCTCCCCGATCGCGAGCGCCTTCTTGCCCCATTCGGCGGCGAGCGCGGCGCGCGTCTTGGCGAGTGCCGGATTGTCGAAGGGAAGGTCCGTTGCCGCCGCGCTGGCGAAGCTCTTGAACTCGACCTTGGCGTCGGCCGGCAAACGCGCGCGCACGAAGCTGTGGAAGGCGGCCCGAATTTTCTGCGGGTCCTGTGCCCCCACCAGGCGGAACGACACCTTCGCCGTGGCCTCCGCCGGGATCACCGTTTTCGCCCCCTCCCCGGTGTAGCCCCCGATCACGCCGTTGATCTCCGCGGTCGGGCGCGTCGCGATCTGCTCGATCAGCATGCGGTCCTTCTCGCCCGCCGGCACTTTGAGCCCGACTTCGGCGAGGAAATTCTCCGGCGTGAGATCGAGCCCCTTGAGGTCGGCCTTGATGTCGGGGGGCAACTCGTTGACGCCGTCGTAGAAGCCCGCAATCGTGACGCGGCCGTTGTCGTCATGCATGGCGGCCAGGATGCGCGCAAGCACGCGCAGCGGATTCTGCGCCGCGCCGCCGAACAGTCCGGAATGCAAATCCCTGTCGGCGCAAGTCAGCCTGACCTCCTCGTAGACGAGCCCGCGCAGCGACGTCGTCACCATGGGCGTCGTCGGATCCCACATGCTGGTGTCGCAGACCAACGCGAGATCGAGCTTGAACTCGTCGGCATTGTCCTTGACGAAGCCGAACAGGTGGTTCGAGCCGCATTCCTCCTCGCCTTCGATCATCATGGTGATCGGCAGCGGCAATTCGCCGGTGACGGCGGTGAATGCGCGACACGCCTCGATGAAGGTCATCACCTGGCCTTTGTCATCGCAGGCGCCGCGCGCCACGATGATCTTGCGACCATCCGGCAGCGTCGCGATGCGTGGTGCAAACGGCGGCGTCTCCCAAAGATCGAGCGGATCGACGGGCTGCACGTCGTAATGGCCGTAGAAGAGAACGCGTGGCGCCTTGCCGTTGGCGCGCGGACTGCCTTTGCCCACCACGATCGGATGCCCCCCGGTCGGCCGGATGCTGGTCTTAAAGCCGATGCCGGAGAGATCTTTCGCCACGTACTCGGCGGCGGATTGACACTGGTCTTTGTAGGCCGGATCGGTCGAGATCGACTGGATGCGCAGGAACTCGAACAGCCGCTCGAGGCTTTGGTCGAGATCGGCGTCGATTTTCTGCAACACGGCGGGAAGGGCATGGGTAGCGGTCATGGATGGATGCTCTGCCTTGTCTGCTGTCCGGGCTCTGCTCTCCCTGGGGAACCCGGGGCGAGTGACCCAGTGTCGTTGAGGGATGAGGGGTCCGCGATCGCGTGATTGCCGCAGGCCCCGTTGGCGGGCGGCGACCGCCGAACGCGTCACCGCCGCAAAATGCCTCCCATGGTGCCACGTACTATGGCGCGTCCGACCGAGCCGCCCATCTTGCCGCCGATTGATTTGCCGATATCGGCCGCGATTTGGCCCGCCACGCGGTTGCTGACCGAACGCGTCACCTCCCGCGCGATCACCTGACCAGTCGAAAGCCGCGTTCGGCGCGGACGAGTGGTACCGAAGATGTCGCCGAGCACGCCGCCTATGGTGCTCAGTACGGCGCCGAGGCCGGAAGGCTGCGGCGCTTGCTCCGCCCCGCCCGGCCCCTGCGGTGCAACAATCGGCCCGCCTGCGGCACCCGAGTGCAGGCGCTTCTGCAAGAGCTCGTAGGCGGATTCGGAGTCAACCGTCTGATCATACTTGCCCTTCACCGGGCTCGCGGCGATGAGCGCCTTGCGCTCGTCCGGCGTGATCGGGCCGAGCCGCGCGGAAGGCGGGCGGACCATGCAGCGCTCCACCATCGACGGCGTGCCGTTGCCTTCGAGGAAGGAAACCAGCGCCTCCCCCTTGCCCAGCTCCATGATGACCTTGGCGGTGTCGAGCTTGGGATTGGGACGGAACGTCTCCGCCGCCGCCCTCACCGCCTTCTGATCGCGCGGGGTGAAGGCCCGCAACGCGTGCTGCACGCGATTGCCGAGCTGGGTGAGCACCTTGTCCGGTACGTCGAGCGGATTTTGCGTCACGAAATAGACGCCGACCCCCTTCGAGCGGATCAGGCGGACCACCTGCTCGATCTTATCCAGCAGCGCCTTCGGCGCGTCGGTGAACAGAAGGTGTGCCTCGTCGAAGAAGAAGCAAAGCTTGGGTTTGGGCTGGTCGCCGACCTCGGGCAGCTCCTCGAACAGCTCGGAGAGGAGCCACAAGAGAAACGTGGCATAGAGGCGCGGATTCGCCATTAACTTATCGGCGGCGAGAATATTGATGAAGCCGCGGCCATCGCGGTCGGTACGGATGAAGTCCTTCAATGCCAATGCCGGCTCGCTGAAAAACTTGTTTCCGCCCTGGTTCTCCAGCACCAATAGCTGGCGCTGTATGGTCCCGACGGTCGCCTTCGACACGTTGCCGTATTGGACCGTGAGTTCGGCGGCATGATCCGAGATGAAGGCGAGCATGGCGCGGAGATCTTTGAGGTCTAGGATCGGCAAGCCCTGCTCATCGGCGACCCGGAAGCAAACATTGAGCACGCCTTCTTGAACGTCGTTGAGATCCATGAGGCGCGACAGCAATAGCGGCCCGACCTCGGAAATGGTGGCACGGACGGGATGCCCCTGTTCCCCGAACAAGTCCCAGAACACGACCGGGAACTGGTCGGGCTCGTAATCGAAACCGAGGCTTTTAGCCCGCGCGACAAAGGCCTCCTTGGCTTCGCCCACCTCGGACACGCCGGAGAGATCGCCCTTGACGTCGGCGGCGAAGACCGAGACGCCGGCGCGGGAGAGGCCCTCCGCCAGCACCTGCAATGTGACGGTCTTGCCGGTACCGGTCGCTCCAGTGATCAGTCCATGGCGGTTGGCAAACGCAAGCGTCAAAACTTCCGGCTTGATACTCCTCCCGACGAAGATCGTGCCGTCTTTGTCGAGGTTCGCCATGGCACAGTTCCTTCCAAATAACTCATCGCCATTGTCGCTCTCCCGCGCGCGCGGTCAACCGCCGCGGCCGCGAGGCAATAAACTCGGTTTGGCGATCACCGAACGTGCGCGATCACGGAGCTTGTCGCATTGTATCGAGTGATCACGACGTTTGCATCCCTACGCTCGCACGCACGAGCGTCCGTCGTGCAGAGCAACGACGGACATGCGATGCCCTGATGCACGAATGCAACAACGAGTCGCGACTTTTATCGTCAGTGCTTGTGTTCTGAAGTTTTGCAAGCCTAATATGATCTTCAACCTGCCGAGAGCGCGGGGCTGGTGAGAGGCACATGGACGACCTCATCGGACGTCTCGTCGCCCCGGTTGGCGTCGACCGCACGGCCGCGGAAAAAGCTGTTGGCATCATCCCGCAATCGGCGAGGTCGTCGGCGCGGTCGCCGGCCTCGGCCAGTTCGTCTCATTTTTGATGGCGATGGCGGCTGGTCAGGAGCGAGGAGAATTTTATGTCCTACTCGATCACCGCCATCGAAGAGGTCGATGCGGATGACGCCAAGGCACTCAAATCTGTTGGCATCAGAACGACGGAAAAGCTGCTCGAGGCCGCGAAAAGTCCGAAAGGACGCAAGCTCCTCGCCGCCAAGACCGAACTCGACGAGAAGAAGCTCCTGCGGTGGGCCAATATCGCCGACAAGCTGCGCATCAAGGGCATGGGCAGGGGATATGCCGGGCTGTTGTGCGCGGTTGGCGTCGAGACCGTGAAAGAACTGCGATATCGCAATCCCGCCCGCCTCGCCAACGCCATGGCCGAGGCCAACAAGAAGCGAAAGCTGGTTCGCTTTCTTCCCTCGGAGAAGCTCGTGACGCGCTGGGTCGAGCACGCCCGGAAGCTGCCCCAGAAAATTACCTATCGATAGACGCGACCTGCGCGCAGTCTGGGCGCTTGACACCCCTCCCGCGACCGGCGCAAAGCGACGGCCATGACGCTGGTGCGCCCAGTTGCCGGTTCCGCCCGCAGTGAGAAAAAATCGCCGGATCGGCTCGCCCGTCTGCTCGCGCTCGGCCGGCCGATCGTGATGGGCGTGCTCAATGTCACCCCCGACTCCTTCTCCGACGGCGGCCGTTTTCTCGATCCCGTAGACGCGATCGAGCAGGCACGGCGGATGATCGCCGAGGGTGCCGACGTATTGGATATCGGCGCCGAATCCACCCGTCCCTACGGCGACGCCGTGGCTGTGCCGATCGCGGAGGAGATGCGACGGCTCGGCCCGGTCCTCCCCGCGGTCGTGGGGCTCGGCGTTGCGGTCTCTATCGACACCATGAAGGCCGAGGTGGCGGCCTGGGCGCTCGCGGCGGGCGCCGCCATGGTCAACGACGTCTGGGGCCTGCAGCGCGATGGCGAGCTTGCCCGGGTCGTTTCCCAGCATGCCGTGCCGGTTATCATCATGCATAATCGCGAGGCCGCCGACCCCGCGATCGACATCGTCGCCGACATCTGCGCGTTCTTCTCCCGCTCGCTCGACATCGCGGCGCGCGCGGGCATTGCGCGGCAAAACATCGTGCTCGACCCAGGCATCGGCTTCGGCAAGACGCCGGAACAGAGCCTGACGGCCATCGCGCGCCTTCCCGAGCTCAAGTCGTTCGGGCTTCCGCTCCTTGTCGGCGCTTCGCGCAAGCGCTTCATCGACACCGTATCCCTCGCCCCGCCGGACCAACGACTGGGTGGATCGATCGCCGCCCATCTGCTCGCGGTCGCGGGCGGAGCGGCGATCATCCGCACCCACGATGTCGCCGAGACCGCGCAGGCGCTGCGCGTCGCCGCGGCCATCGGGAGTGCCCGATGACGGATGCCGTCTTCGTCACCGGGCTTGCGCTGCACGCTTATCACGGCGTGATGCAGCACGAGGCCAAGGTCGGGCAAACCTTCAACCTCGACATCGTGCTCGACATCGACCTCGCCGCCGCTTCGCGCTCCGACAAGCTCGCGCATACGGTGGGCTACGACCAGGTCGTCGAGGTCGCGAGCCAGGCGTTTTGCGCCCGTCGCTATCGGCTGGTCGAAGCCGCGGCCGGCGCGGTCGCGCAGGCCATCCTCGACCGGTTCCCGCAGGTCTTACGGGTGCGGGTCACCGTGCACAAGCCGCACGCGCCGATCGCAGCGACCTTTGCCGGTGTCGGGGTCACCATCGTACGCGATCGCCAAGGCCATGGCTGACAAGACCATGGCTGAAGCGCTCGTCGCGCTCGGCGGCAACATCGGAGACGCGCGCGACACGCTCGATCGCGCGATCGCCGCGTTTTGCGACGGCGAAAAAGTGCGCCTTCTTGCCCGCTCATCGGACTACCGCACCGCGCCTTGGGGGGTCGAAGACCAGCCGCCGTTCGTCAATCTCTGCGTTGCGGTCGAAACCAGCCTGACGCCGCGCGCGCTCCTGGCGCGGGCGCAAGCGGTCGAGCGCGCGCTCGGACGCGAGCGCAGCAAGGAACGCCGCTGGGGGCCGCGTCCGGTCGATATCGACCTCCTCGCCTATGACGACCTCGTTTTGCAAGAGCCGGACCTCACGCTGCCACACCCGCAGCTGTTCGCGCGCGCCTTCGTATTGGCGCCGCTCGCGGAGATCGTACCGGAGCGCCTCATCGCCGGCCGGCGCGTGCGCGATGCACTTACGCAGGTGGACGCAAGCGGTATCGAGAAACTGCCACCACGCCCATGATCGCCGTCCTCACGCTCACACCCCCTCCCTCCCCGCGATGCGACAAGGCACGGCCCAATATCCACCCCACGCTCGCTGGGCGTCCGCTTGCGTGCGGATCGCGGTCGAGCAAGCGGCTTGTAGTTGGCCCGCCCCTTGCAGCATGGCATTTTGTGACCATGCCGGACCCCTCTGCCGACGACCTTCCCCTTGCTGCCGAGTTTCCCGCCGCCACGCGCGAACAATGGCGCCGGCTGGTGGCGGACGTGCTCAAGGGCGCGCCGTTCGACAAACGGCTCGTCGCCAAGACCTATGACGGGTTGACGATCGAACCGCTCTACGGGCGAAGGGCGCAGGCCCGGCCGATTGCCTCCCGCGCGCCGGCTGCCCCCTGGTCGGTCATGCAGCGCGTCGATCATCCCGATCCGACCGCGGCCAATGCCGAGGCGCTGCACGACCTCGAAAACGGGGCGACCGGCCTCTCCGTGATCTTCGCCGGAGCGACCGGCGCGTACGGTTACGGTCTTGCAGCGAGCGAAGCGGCGATCGCGCGTGCGCTGGAGGGCATTCACCTCGACGCCGGCATTGCGCTCGACCTCGACCTCGGTCCGCACATGCGGGAGGCGGGACGCGCGCTCGCGGCGTTGGTCGAGCGCCGCGGCCTCGCTCCCGCGGCCACCCACATCCGGTTCGGCTTCGATCCGATCGGTGCCGCAGCGGTCGGCGGCGCAAGCCCGCAGCCGTGGAGCGGTCTCGTGCCGATCTTCAACGCCGCCATTTCCGATTTGGCGGCGCAGGGCTTTCGCGGGCCGTTCGCAGCGGTTGACGGCCGGGCGATCCACAATGCCGGCGGCTCGGAAGCGCAGGAATTGGCTTACGCGCTGGCGGTGGCGGTTGCATATCTGCGTGCGCTAGAAGCGGGCGGGATTGCGCTCGATGCCGCGCGCAGCATGATTTATTTCCGCCTTGCCGCCGATGTCGACCAGTTCCTGACCATCGCCAAGTTCCGGGCGCTGCGGCTGTTGTGGGCACGCGTCGAGGAAGCCTGCAAGCTCGCGCCTGCGCCGCCCCTCGTCACGGCCGAAACCGCTTGGCGGATGATGACGAAGCGCGACCCCTACGTGAACATGTTGCGCGCGACCATCGCGGTCGTCGCCGCTGGCCTCGGCGGCGCCGATGCCATAACCGTGCTGCCGTTCACCCTGGCGCTCGGCCTGCCCGAGCGTTTCGCGCGACGAATTGCGCGCAACACCCAGCTCGTCCTGCTCGAAGAATCGAACCTTGCGCGGGTGACGGACCCCGCCGCCGGCGCCGGTGGCGTCGAGGATATGACCGAACAGCTCTGCCGCGCGGCCTGGACCCAGTTCCAGGAGATCGAGCGGGCGGGCGGCGCTTGGGCCGCGCTCGAGCAAGGCATGATCCAACAAAAAGTCGCGGCCGTGCGCGCCGCGCGCCAGGCCGCCGTGGCCCGACGCAAGGATGCATTCACCGGCACCAGCGATTTCCCCGACCTTGCGGAAACGCCGGTATCGGTACTCGATGTTGCGCCGGTGACGCTGCCACCGCCCTCCGCGTTGGCGTTCGAACCGTTGCCGCGCATTCGTCTCGCCGAACCGTTCGAAGCGCTTCGCGACGCTTCCGATCGGATACTCGCGCGCACCGGCGCGCGGCCGAAAATCTTCCTCGCCAATCTCGGCACGTCCGCCGATTTCACCGCGCGGGCAACCTTCGCCAAGAATTTCTTCGCCGCCGGCGGCATCGAGGCGGCCGGCAACGACGGCTTCGCCACCCGCGACGCGATGATCGAGGCGTTCAAAGCCTCGGGCGCCAAGCTCGCCTGCCTGTGCTCGTCGGAGGAGGTATATGCGCGCGAGGCACAAGCGGCGACGCAAGCTTTGCGCCGCGCGGGCGCTGTGGTTTGGCTCGCTGGGCGGCCCGGCGCGCTGGAGAGCGAGCTCACGCAAGCCGGCGTTTCCGCTTTCGTTTTCGCTGGTTGCGACGTGCTCGCCGCGCTTGGGGCAGCCCAGGGTCTCATTGCCAGCTAACGGCAAAGCCATCAGACTGCCATCGAGCTGCGCCTATCCCGCTCCGACTGGTCATCACCGGAATTCAACGATGAGCAACCCCAATCGCCCCTTTGGCTGGCGCAAACGCATCGGCTTGCTGAGCCCGACCGTGATCGAAACCGCTGCCTACGATTTCTACCGGCTGGCTCCCGATGGCGTATCGATGTGCGCCACCACCTCCAACATCGAGCATTGGAACCGCGAGAACTTCCAACAGCACGTGCTCGATCCGATCGTGAGCGCGGTGCGATATCTCGCATCGCGCAACGTGGACTACATCATTCACACCGGAATGCCGGTGGTGACCACGCGCGGCAAGGGCTTCGAGGACGAGCTGGTGAAGCAGATCGAGGACGCGACGGGACTTCCCGCCACCACCAGCGTCCGGTCCGCGATCCGCGCGCTGGCGCATCTCGGGATTAGCAACGTCGCGGTGGTGACGCCCTATCCGCAGGAGTTGCACCAATCCGCGCTTTCCTTCCTCGCCGCGAGCGGATTCCGCGTCGTCGCCGAGCACACCATGGATGTCGTCTTCAAACGCCTGCAGGACGTCACGCCCGCGCAGATTTTCGCGACCACGAAGCGCGTTTTGGCTTCGGCCCCGTCGGCGGACGGCGTCTATATCCCCTGCAATCAGTGGTCCGCAGCCGATGCCGCGCCGCTGATCGAAGACGAACTCGGCATGCCGGTGGTGACGGGCGCGCACGCCGACTACTGGGAGGCGTTTCGCTCGCTGGGCATTACCGACCGCA
Organism: Hyphomicrobiales bacterium; assembly: GCA_019237215.1. Lineage (GTDB taxonomy): Bacteria > Pseudomonadota > Alphaproteobacteria > Rhizobiales > Xanthobacteraceae > VAZQ01. Next base: position 15,000 of record JAFAHL010000243.1, read on the forward strand.
TCGAAGGCCACGGCCGGCTGATACTCAGCCTGAGCGGCAATGCGGCGCCGGCAATCACGGCCGCCGCGGCGCGCGCATGAACGCATTCTCTCCCGGGCAGACAGAGCAATGCGAGCCGTCCGCGTGCGTGCGCTGATCGTCGCGC
>JAFAHL010000386.1 GCA_019237215.1 Hyphomicrobiales bacterium
AGCGGCGAAGCGTGCAGCGCAACCACGCCGCAGATGAGCATCAAGCCCCCGCCGATCAGCCTGGCCGCGCGCTCCCACCCGCCAACGTTCTTCCTATACCACATGGTCCTGTGCTCCGGCTCGTGACGCACCGCAATCGCGCATTCAGGCGTTGCTTTGACGCAAGCCGCGGCAGCAGCGGCTTTATCCGGATGTCCACACCCCGGCGACCCGATGCCGGCGTTCCTCAGCGGCCCAAGCCCGCGCCCGACGCCCACGCCAGCCTGCTGAAGCTGCCACCCCTCAAAATTATTTTTGTGCCGCGACCCCGGCGCCGGGTTTGCGCCCTCTTGTCTTAGTGAATGCGCCATAGCGGCGCGTCACGAACCTGAGGACAGAACCAGGTGGTATAGCAAGAACGTTAGCGGGTGGAAGCGCGCGGCCAGGCTGATCGGCGGGGGCTTGATGCTCACCTGCGGCGTGGCTGCGCTGCACGCTTCGCCGCTCGGGCTACTGCTCAGCGGCGCGGGTGTCGTGACGCTGGTCACCGGCGTGTTCGGCTATTGCCCTGCCTGCGCCATCGCCGGGCGCGAGCCACTGAAGGGGTGACTGCCTTGGCGCGCGTATCAGACGGTCTCTTGCTCGCGGCACAGTCGGGTGACCGGCACGCGCTGACACAGCTATTGGTGGCGCTGCAGCCGGACATTCGACGCTACGCCCGGCGCCATTGCCACCGCACCTCGGTCATCGAAGATGTGGTGCAAGAAGCACTCATCGTCGTGTACCGGCGCGTGGGCACGATCCGCAGTCCAGCCGCACTCGCCGGCTGGCTGGTGACCGTCATCGCGCGCCTTTGCATGCTGCCGGCGCTGATGCTGATGCGCGGAGTCGAGGAGCTCGCCAGCCTGGAAGAGTCACGCGAGCTCGCAAAGGTCCCGCCGGACGAGTTGCGCATAGACTTGGTCAATGCGATCGAGTCGCTTTCGCCGTCCCATCGCGAAGTGCTGCTGCTGCGAGATCTCGAAGATCTGACGATTTGGGAAATCGCCGGGCGGCTCGGCGTCACGCGCGAAGCGGCCAAAAGCCGCCTGCGCCGCGCCCGCACACTGGTGCGCGAATACCTGCTCGGCACAAAGGACAGCGGACGAGAGAGCACATGAATTACTTTCGTGGATTCGGCCTGTTCGGGAGCGCCTTCCTGGGCGCACACCTGATGCGCGGCGCAGCTGCGGCGGCGCTACTCGCTTGGGCCATCGTCCACCAGACCGCGCACCCTTGGCCATCCTTGGGCGCCGGCGTTGCCGCCCTCGTCGCGCTACGCGGATGCCCGATGTGCTGGACAGTGGGCCTGGTCGAGACGCTTTCGCAAGGTATGCGACTAAATGCGATACGGTACTTCGCTCAAAGTTGGCGCTTTCCAATGTCGCGGGTGTCTCGATGTGCATCCATTGAGAGGGCACGAACCATCCTGGTTACCGGTGCCATGTCCGTTCCTGGGGGTAGACCGGAAGTTGAAGGCAGGGCGCCAAAATGACGCGATTGACCCTCAAGAGACATTGCGGGCGATTATGGTTGGCGTAGGGTGGGCAAGGCGGACCCCAAGTAGGTGCACTAATCGAAACTCCGGGGCCGCCTTGCCCACCCTACGCTTGCTTAACATTAGGGGGTCGCATGTCGAAGATCACAGCAATCCTGGGTTCCGCGCTGTTTTTCGTCGTTGCACCGGCGATGTTGGCGGGCGTCATCCCATGGTCGATCACGCATTGGGAATTTCGGCCACCCTTTTTAGCCGCCGAAGCGACACGCTTGGCTGGGCTCGCGTTCATTATTGCCGGCGTGCCTGGAGTGTTGGATTCGTTTGCGCGCTTTGCCTTGGAGGGGCTGGGGACGCCCGCCCCGATCGCGCCGCCACAAAAGCTCGTAGTGACTGGCCTTTATCGCTACGTGCGAAACCCGATCTACATCGCGGTCGTCGCAGTCATTTTTGGTCAGGCCCTTTTGTTTGGCGACTCGCGTCTCCTCTGGTACGGCGCGCTACTCTGGCTCTTTTTTCATGTCTGGGTGGTGGTGATAGAAGAACCGACGCTCCGCCAAAGCTTCGGAGCCGAGTATGAAAGCTATCGCGCCCATGTGCCGCGGTGGCTTCCCAGACTCACTCCATGGCGAGCCGTCTAACCGATTTTGATGCTCGGTGAGGTCGAAACGTCTGAGTCTGGCCCTGGATCGGGATAGGGGGACGCCTCGCGACGCCACCCCTCCCACACCACCGGGCATACGGGTCCCGTACCACGGCGGTTCGACCGAGTTAAGCTTGGGCGGGCGCATAGATTTGGGGAAGACCGAGCGACTCGAAATAGTTGTTGCGCAGGGCTTGTTGGACCGCCGGGTGTCCGGACATGCGCCAGAGCCCGCCGTTGTTGGAGGCTGAGCGGACATCAGTCCGTCGGCCGTTTAATGAGTACGCGGCCTAGTCATTCACGCGGCCCTCGTTGTCTTTGTCGGAAGGGCGATTGTCTCCAGCGTCGTCAGGTCGAGGCGCCGGGATGCGCCGTCGATATCGAAACCCACGACGTCGCCGGCGGCGTCAAGGTCCACGTTGAGGCCCGAAGCGATTTCACGCGTCTCCGCGCCAGGCGAGGCCTTAAGCTCGATGTAGAGGCTGTCCGTTTCCGGATAGTAATGCAGCTTCACGATCTTTTCTCCCGAAAGTCCCGGTCGAAGAAAGCGTTGTGGATCGTATCGCCGTCGTCGAGCGTAACGATCCGGAGCACGCGGGTCGTTCCGTCCCGGGCATCGACGACCCGCCCCCAATAGCGAATGCGCCCGTCGTCCTGAATAAGCCGCTCCAACGGACGCGCGATCACCTCAGCGCATTGATTGCGGTCGATGTACGGTCGCTTGCGCAGCACCTGCTCCTCGAAATATCGCGTCGTTTTCATCTCGCGCTTTCGTGGGTTGCTGCGCGTGAAAGCGAATCCTATCGAAACTACGAGACAAAGCCACTACCCCCTCTTCCCCGCAATTTTCGCGATCTCGCGCATGATCCTCAGCGTTCCGTCCAGCCGGTCAGCGAGCTTCTCGAAATCGTCGGCCACCACGATGCGCATGTCGGGGCGGATGCGAGCGAGCGAGCCCTGCGCTTCGACCCATCTTACGAGCGCGGTCGGGTTCGAGAAAGAGTTGTTGCGGAAGGCGAGCGTCAAGCCTTTCGGGCCCGCGTCGAGCTTTTCGACGTTCGATCTGCGGCAGAGCGCCTTGATGAGAACGAGCTTCATCAAGAGACCGACTTCGGGCGGCGGCGGGCCGAAGCGATCGACGATCTCGGCGCCCATCCCGTCGATCTCGCTCTCGTCCTCGAGCGCCGAGAGGCGCCGGTAGAGAGCGAGCCGCGTCGGCAAATCGGGAATATACGACTCGGGAATCGTCACCGGCGCGCCGAGCTGGATGGTCGGCGACCACATGTCCTCGGCCGGCGCCTCCTCGCCCGACTTGATGCGCTCGACCGCCTCGCGCACCATCTGCTGATAGAGTTCGTAGCCGACTTCCTTGATATGGCCCGACTGCTCCTCGCCCAAAAGGTTGCCCGCGCCGCGCAAGTCGAGGTCGTGGCTCGCGAGCTGGAAGCCGGCGCCGAGCGTATCGAGCGACTGCAGCACTTGCAGCCGCTTCTCCGCCTGCGGCGTGATCTTCGCCTTCATGGGCGTGGTGAAGATCGCGTAGGCGCGCAGTTTCGATCGCCCTACGCGGCCGCGCAGCTGATAGAGCTGCGCGAGGCCGAAGATGTCGGCGCGATGCACGATCATCGTGTTGGCACGCGGAATGTCGAGGCCGGATTCGACGATCGCGGTCGAGAGCAGAATGTCGTACTTGCCGTCGTAGAAGGCGCCGACCTTGTCCTCGAGTTCGCGCGCCCCCATTTGTCCGTGCGCCGTGACGAATTTCGCCTCCGGGACGTTCTGTCGCAGGAACGCCGCGGCTTCGTCGAGATCCTCGATGCGCGGGCAGACATAGAAGGACTGGCCGCCGCGATAGCGCTCGCGCAGCAGCGCCTCCCGCACGATCAGCGCATCGAAGGGCGAAACGAAGGTGCGCACCGCAAGCCGGTCGACGGGAGGCGTCGCGATGATCGAGAGGTCGCGGACGCCGGTCATCGCGAGCTGCAGGGTGCGGGGAATGGGGGTGGCCGAGAGCGTCAGCATGTGCACTTCGGTGCGCAGCTCCTTCAGCCGCTCCTTGTGGCCGACGCCAAAATGCTGCTCCTCGTCGACGACCACGAGACCGAGGTCCTTGAAGGCAACGGTCTTGCCTAGCACGGCATGGGTGCCGACGACCATGTCGACGCCGCCCTCGGCGAGGCCCTGCTTCGTCTCGCGGCTCTCGGCCGCGCCGACCATGCGCGAGAGCTGCCCGATGCGCACGGGAAGGCCGGAGAAGCGCTCGCGGAAAACCTTCGTGTGCTGGCGCGCGAGCAAAGTCGTCGGCACGACGATCGCGGTCTGCTTGCCATTGATCGCGGCAGCGAAAGCGGCGCGCAACGCCACCTCCGTCTTGCCGAAGCCGACGTCCCCGCAGACGAGCCGGTCCATCGGCCGGCCGGCGGCGAGGTCGTCGAGGGTCGTTTCAATGGCGTTGCCCTGGTCTTGCGTCTCGTCATAGGGAAAGCGCGCGCAGAATTCGTCGTAGAGCCCTTCCGGCACGGTGAGGCGCGGGGCGGCGTGGGTCATGCGCTGGGCGGCGACGCGAATGAGTTCGCCCGCCATTTCGCGCACGCGCTTTTTCAGGCGCGCCTTGCGCGACTGCCAGCCAGCGCCGCCGAGCCTGTCGAGCTCGCCCGTCTCCGAGCCGTAGCGCGACAGGAGTTCGAGGTTTTCGACCGGCAGGAAGAGCCGGTCGCCGCCGGCGTAGTGGATCTCGAGGCAGTCGTGCGGCGCGCCCGCAACCTCGATCGTCTTCAAGCCGACGAAGCGCCCGACGCCGTGGTCGATATGGACGACAAGGTCGCCTGAGGTCAGCGCGCTCGCCTCCGCCAGCACGTCCTGCGCGCGGCGCCTGCGTCTCGACTGGCGGACAAGCCGGTCGCCGAGAATGTCCTGCTCGCCGACGATGGCGAAGTCCGGCGCCTCGAACCCCTGTTCGAGCGCGATCACCGCGAGCGGCAGCGCGCCGGCGCGGGCGGTCCTGGCCTGATGGTAGGACGAGACAAGCTCAAGCGATTTCAGCCCGTGCTCGGCGAGCACATGGCTCAGCCGCTCGCGCGAGCCATCGCTCCAGCCGGCGACGATCACGTTCAAGCCCCGTTCGCGCAGCGCCCGGATATGGGCGACCGCGGCGTCGAACACGTTGGCGTTCTCGTTCTGCCGCTCGGGCGCAAAATTGCGCCCGACCCGCCCGCCGCAATCGACGATGTTGGCCGCGCCGGGCTGAGCCTCGAAGGGCGTAAGCCGGGCGAGCGGCGCGGCTGCGAGCTGTTCCTTCCACTCATCCTCAGCGAGGTAGAGCCGCACATGCGGAAGCGGTTTGTAGTCGGCCTTTGCCGGGTCCTGCACATAGGCCGCGCGGCGCGCGGAATAGCTGTCGGCGATCTGGGCGATGCGCTGGCTCGCCGCCTCCTCGGCCCGCGCGTCGAGCACGAAGGGCGCGTCGCCAACGTAGTCGAAGAGTGTGTCGAGCCTCTCGTAGAGAAGCGGAAGCCAGTGCTCGAGGCCGATCGCGCGGCGGCCCTCGCTAACGGCGGCGTAGAGGTCGTCGTCGCGCGTCGGCGCGCCGAATTCCAGCGCGTAGGCCTGGCGGAAACGGCGGATCGATTCGGTCGTGAGCCGCGCCTCGCTCATCGGCACGAGGTCGAGCGAGCGCAGCTGCCCAACGCTGCGCTGCGTCTCGGGATCGAAGGCGCGGATCGATTCCAGAGTGTCGCCGAAAAAGTCGAGCCGGATCGGCGCGGGGGCGCCGGGCGGGTAAAGATCGAGAATGCCGCCGCGGGTGGCGTAGTCGCCGACGTCGCGGACCACGCTCGTGCGGGCATAGCCGTTCGACTCGAGCCAGAGCGCGAGCGCCTCCATCCGGACGCTGTTGCCGGGCGCGGCCGAGAAGGCGGCGGAGGCCACATAGGCGAGCGGCGGAACGCGCTGTGTCAGCGCGCTGACCGACCCGACGAGAATGCGCGGCCGCTCGACCGCGCCGCGAGTGCGCGCAAGTCGGGCAAGCACCGTCATGCGTTCGGCCGAAACCGCCGCGTTCGGCGACACCCTGTCGTAGGGCTGACAGTCCCAGGAGGGCACGTAAAGCGCCTCGACCTCGGGCGCGGCGAAGGCGAGCGCATCGATGAAATTCTGCGCGCGCAAGGAATCGCGCGCGACGAAGACGAGCGTCACGGCGCGCGCTTCGCCTCCTTTGGCGAGCGCGCGCGTCAGCTCAGCGACGACGAAGGCGTCGTAACCCTCGGGGGCGCGGCAGAGCGTGACCGCGCCGCCGTCTGCGAGGCGGCGAGCGGCGGGCGCGAGAACTGTCGCTTCGCGGTGAAAAGTCACTTCTAGGAGAAATCCCGCTCGGCTTTTTCGGCCCTCGTCAGCGCGTCGCGCGGCGCCGCCCTCAGGCGGGCGATGACCGGCGTCTCGAACTCGGGCGGCGTCGCCGCCTCGCCGGTGATCCAGGCCAGCGCCAGAGGGTCGGGAACGTCGAGCAAACGCTCGAACTCGTCGAGCTCGGCTTGGCTCATCGTCGGGAGATGGGCGTCGGCAAACCGGCCCATCACCAGATCCATCTCGCGCAATCCCCGACGCCGGGCGCGAAACAGAATCTTCCGCCGCCGCTCATCGAACGCAGCGCTGCTCAACATCGAGCCGGGCATCAACGGACCTTTCAAGACGGGAATCCCTGCGCTTATAGCGGGACGAAAGATCGGTGTCAGCCTCCCGAGCGTCCTTCGAGGCTCTTGCTGCGCAAGAGCGCCTCGGGACCAGGAGTTTGATTGCGCCGTGGATTGCTAGCGCGTCTCGTTGCGCCAGTCCTTGCGCGCCTCCGCGACGCTTTCGAAAATGTGGGGGGAGACGCCGCGCTGTTTCAGCGACTCGCCGAGCTTCATCCGCAAAAAGCCGCTGGTGGTGTAGCGGGAGACGCCGGAATAGAAGCGGTCGACCAACTTGCGCACCATCGCAGTGTACTCGTCCAGGAGTTCCGGCAGAATGGTGAAATTGTCATAGTTGACGATGGCGTAGACGCGCTCGCCGACTGGGGTGAGCTTCGCTTCGACCATTTTCTCGATCGCCTCGATGTCGTCGCGGGTATGCACCGAAAAGCGCTCGAAATTGACGAAGAACACGTTCTGCAATGGGTCGTAGGTTAAGCGCTGCTCGAGCGGGATGCCGATGAGATCGGCGCGCAAGCCCATGGGTTCGGGCTTGAAAATGCGGGTGTCCATCTGGGCGGGATCGCGCGGGATCAGAGGCCTGAAATCCATGCGGGCGAGAATGTCGCGCTCGATGTCGACGCCCGGCGCGACCTCCACCAGCTCGAGCCCGTCGGGCCGCAGCGCCAGCACGCAGCGCTCGGTCACATAGAGCACCTTCTGGCGGCGCTTTCCCGCATAGGCGCCGCTGAAGGTGACATGCTCGACCTCGCGGACGAACTTGCGCTCCTTGGCCTCCTCGTCGATGACGAGGCGGCCCTCGCGCGCGCCGACCTTCTGGCGACCGGCGCCGAACGTGCCGACGAAGATCACCTCCTTGGCGTTCTGGCTGATGTTGATGAAGCCACCGGCGCCCGCGAGCCTCGGGCCGAACTTGCTGACATTGAGATTGCCGTGGCGATCGACCTGGGCGAGGCCGAGGAACGCCGCGTCGAGCCCGCCGCCGTCGTAGAAGTCGAACTGGTAGGGCTGGTCGATCACCGCCTGGGTATTGATCGCCGCGCCGAAATCGATGCCGCTCGCCGGAACGCCGCCGATGACGCCGGGCTCTGCGGTCAAGGTGATGAGGTCGATGATCTTTTCTTCGTTGGCGACCGCCGCCACGCCCTCGGGCATGCCGATGCCGAGATTGACGACGCTGTTGGTCTTGAGTTCGAACGCCGCGCGCCGCGCGATGATCTTGCGCTCGCTCATCGCCATCGGCGGGAGCGAGCCGGCGCGCACGCGAATCTCGCCGCTGAAGGCGGGGTTGTATTGCGTGCCGAAGGTCTGCCAATGGTGCTCCGGCCGCGCGACGACGACACAGTCGACCAGAATTCCGGGGATCTTCACCTGCCTCGGATTGAGGCTGCCGCTTTCGGCGACGCGCTCGACTTGGGCGATGACGATGCCGTCCGAATTGTGAGCGGCCATGGCGATGGCAAGCGCCTCGAGCGTCAGCGCCTCCTTCTCCATGGTGAGGTTGCCCTCGGCGTCGCCGGTCGTGGCGCGGATGACGCCGACGTGAATGGGGAAGGTCTTGTAGGCAAGACACTCCTCGCCGCCGAGGACCACCCGCTCGACGAGATCCTCGGTCGTCTTCGCGTTGAGCTTGCCGCCGCCGTTCTTCGGATCGACGAAGGTCTCCATCCCGACGCGGGTGACATGCGCGGGGCGGCGCGCGGCGATGTCGCGGAAAAGATGGGTGACGACGCCCTGCGGCAGATTGTAGGCCTCGACGGCGCCGTCGATCGCCAGCTTCTGCAGTCTCGGACAAAGCCCCCAATGGCCGCCGATCACCCGCCGCAGGAGGCCTTCGTGGCCGAGATGGTTGAGGCCTTTCGCGGCGCCGTCGCCCTGCCCTGCCGCATAGACCAGGGTCAGGCCGCGCGGAGCGCCGTCGGCGGCAAAACGCTCCGCGAGCGCGATGGCGATCTCTTCGGCGAAGCCGATGCCGACGAAGCCTCCCGTGGCCAAAGTATCGCCGTCCCGCACGAGCCGCACAGCCTCCGCCGCGGTGACCACCTTGCCCTTTTCGTTGCGCCTGAGAAACGGCAAAACCGGATGCGTCGTCATCGTTTCTCCCGGCGCCGCTTTCGTCCGCAGGATTCGGCGCCGTCTCGCTCTGTCTCGCAGTTCATTCGAAATCGGCGGTCTCCGGTCGCCTTTCCCTTCCATCAGGGGCGCTATGCGCCTAAGCGGGCGCCGCAAGTTTCCCGGTCGCAGGGCGCTCGCGCGTCTCCGACGCGAAATAGACCGACACGACCGTGATCACCGCCAGAACGATCATGTAAACCGAGATCGGCCAGGTTTCCGGCTTGTACGCCGCCATCAGCGAGGTGGCGATCAGCGGCGACAGGGCGCCGGCGAAAATCGACGCAAGATTGTAGCCGAGCGACACGCCGCTATAGCGCACTTTGGTGCCGAAAAGTTCGGAAAAGAAGCTCGCCTGCGGGCCATACATCGCAGCATGCCCGACGGCCAGGCCGAGAACGATCGCGATCCAGGCGAGCTGGGGGTTTTTCGTTCCCAGCAGCATGAACAAGGGGAACGACATGAGCGCGGAGAACACGGCGCCGAAAACGTAAACGGGCCGCCGCCCCAGGCGATCCGAGAGCGCGCCGTACGCCGGTATCGTGAAAGTTTCGATGGCCGCGGCGATCAGGACGCCGTTTAGAATGGCTTGCCTGTTCATCCCCAGCGCCTGCGTCGCGTAGGCCAGCACGAACGTCGCATAAATATAGAAGAAGCCGTTCTCGGCGAAGCGCGCGCCCATCGCCAGCAGGATGTTCTTCGGATACATCCGGATGGCGTCGATGATCGGCATCGTGGCCTCTTGCTTGGCGTCCTTCACTTTCTGGAATTCGGGCGACTCGGCGAGGGTGAACCGTATCCACAAGCCGACGATCACCAGGACGATGCTGAACAGGAAGGGAAGGCGCCATCCCCAAGCGAGGAACTGGGCGTCGCTCATCGTCGCCGAAAAGATCGAGAACACCAGCGTCCCGAGCACCAGTCCGAGCGGCGCTCCGAGTTGCGGCCAGCTTCCGTAGAAGCCGCGCCGGTCTTCTGGCGCATGTTCAACCGCCATCAGCACGGCGCCGCCCCACTCGCCGCCGAGACCGAAACCCTGGACCAGCCGGCACACGACCAGCAGGATCGCCGCCCAGGCGCCCAGCGTTGCATAGGTCGGCAACAGGCCGATCACCGCCGTCGCCACGCCCATTATGGCCAGCGTGAGATAAAGCATCGTCTTGCGGCCGATGGTGTCGCCGTAATGGCCGAACACCACGCCGCCCAGAGGCCGCGCCACGAAACCCAGCGCGTAGGTGGCGAACGCCAGCAGCGTGCCTATCCACGGATCGAAAGTGGGGAAGAACAGCTTGTTGAAAATCAGGGCCGCGGCGGTTCCGTACAGAAAGAAGTCGTACCACTCAATCGCAGTGCCGATGAGGCTGGCTGTCGCGACTTTGACGTGTGAGCTTTTTTTTGCTTGCCCCTGGATGCTCATTTGTCTCCTCCCGGTCCGAGCGATTGAAAACTTGAATTCTCGGAATTAACCAACATCTTCGAGTTTTTCGCGTTTTTTGGCAAGCCCCGCCGACGGCTTCGGCCGCAAAATGCGCGAATGCTGAAGCGTCGGCGCTGCGGTCGGCCACCCGCCGGCGGTGAGAAGCCACGCGCCGAGAAGCGAGACGAGGCTCGCCGCGAGCACGACGGCGCGGGGCCTCGCCCCCGAGAGCGCCCAGACCACGAACGGCGTCAGAACGACGTAGCAGGCGTTGAGAAATCCGCCGTTGGTCGCGCTCGTCGTCGCGAGCCCGGCCTGCTGCAGGCTCGTCCCGAGAAAGAGCGTAAGACCGATCGCCAGCGCGAGCCGCATGGCGCCGGGCGCGGCCTTACGCCGGGCCGAGCGCCGCTCGAGAAGCGCAAGGGGCGCGAGCGCCGGCGCCGAGACGGCAAAGCGCGAAGCGGCGTAGGCGAGCGGCGTCAGCACGCCGACCACGTCCTTCTGCGCGACGAAAGTCACGCCCCATAAGACAGCGGTGATCAGCAGGAGGCCGTCCGCGGCGAGCCGGCTCATCCGCGCCTCGTCAGGCTTCAAGGCTGACATCTGGAATCGGCGACCATCGTTGTTCGTTGTCATGCCCGCGCACGTGGGCATCCAGGGTCGCCGGGTGAAACTCCACGAGCGTCTTGCGTGGCGGCTCCGGATCCCCGTGTCCGCGGGGATGACATACGGGCCTCAGACCTGCTCGATCTCAACCAGCGTTCCGACGAAGTCCTTCGGGTGCAAGAACAGCACCGGCTTGCCGTGTGCGCCGATCTTCGGCTCCCCATCTCCGAGGACGCGCGCGCCTTTGGCCTTCAGCCGGTCGCGCGCCGCGATGATGTCCTCGACCTCGTAGCAGAGGTGATGCATGCCTCCGTCCGGATTGCGCTCCAGGAATTTCGCGATCGGAGAATTCTCGCCCAGCGGATGGAGGAGCTCGATCTTGGTGTTTGGGAGCTCGACGAAGACGACCCTCACGCCGTGATCCGGCTCATCGGCGGGCGTTGATACGCTCGCGCCCAACGTCTCGCGGTAGGTCCTCGCCGCCTTCTCGAGGTCGGGGACGGCGATGGCGACGTGGTTGAGCTTTCCGATCATCGTTTGCTCCTTTTCGGCGAGCCGCAAACAGCGAGTGGCGCGTGGAGGCTCGTCGAGACGAGAGACACTCCCTATTCGCGCCTCGCGATCCGGCCACCCCTAAACTTCCACCACCAGCACATGCACCTGCGGCTTCTTGCCCCAGACGCCATTGACGGCGTTGCGCACGCCTCGCTCGATCGCGCTCGACAGAAAATCGGCGTCGCGACGCTTGCCGCCCGGCAGGCCCTGGAAGGTCTCGAAGATCGCTGTGTCGATGATTTCGTCCAGGCCCGCGCCGTCGCGGGTGCGCTCGGGCAGGCCGGCGATCATGACGTCCGGATCGCCCGCCATCTCGCCCTTCGGCGTCAGCGCGATGGCGATCGAGACGACGCCGGCGAAGGCGAGCCGGCGCCGCTGCGCGACGCAGTCCTCCTCGGCTGGCAGAAGGATCTCGCCGTCTTTGAGCCGCCGCCCGCGGCCGACCGTCCCGATGGCCGCCACATCGCCGGGCCCAAAGCGCACCAGATCGCCATTGAAGGCGCGCAGGACCTGCGGCACCCCTTGCGCCCTGGCGAAGGCGGCGTGCTCGCTCAAATGCAGAGGTTCGCCATGCGCCGGAACCGCGATCCGCGGCCTGAGCCAGGCGTACATTTTCGCAAGCTCCGCCCGGCGCGGATGGCCCGATACATGAACCAGCGCGTTGCGGTCGGTGATGACCTCGACGCCCGCGGACACGAAAGCGTTGATGAGCTTGCCGACCGCCTTCTCGTTGCCGGGAATGGTGCGGGAGGAGAAAATGACCGTGTCCCCGGGGCTCAGCTCCGCTGTCGGATGCTCGTCCTCGGACATGCGGGCGAGCGCCGCGCGCGGCTCGCCCTGGCTGCCGGTGGCGAGCGCGAGAATCTTGTCGCGCGGCAGGCGCTCGAACGCATCCATGCCGAGAAACTGCGGAACGCCATCGAGCAGGCCGCACTCGCGCGCGACCGCGACGACGCGCTCCATCGCGCGCCCCAGGATGCAGACCTCCCTCCCCGCGGCAAGACCCGCCTCGGCCGCCGAGCGCAAGCGGGCGACGTTGGAGGCGAATGTGGTGACAACGACCCTGCCTCTCGCCTTGGCGATGAGGCCGACGAGGGTCTCGGCGACATCGCGCTCCGAGGGGCTCTCGCCCTCGCGCAGGACGTTGGTCGAGTCGCAGACGAGGCCCAGCACGCCCTCGTCGCCGAGCGCCTTGAGCCGCGCCTCGTCAGTCGGGCGCCCGATGATCGGGGTCGGGTCGATCTTCCAGTCGCCGCTGTGGACGACCATGCCGGCCGGAGTGCGGATCGCGAGCGCAGTGCATTCCGGGATCGAATGGGCGACGGCGACGAATTCGACGTCGAAGGGCCCGATCGCGATCCGCTGGCCCGCCTTCACGATCTGGATGGGAATCTTCGGCGCGCCGGGTTCGCCGAGGCGCCTGACCTCCGCCAGCCCAGCCGCGAAATTCGACGCGTAGACGGTGGCGCCGAGCATCGGCCAGAGGTCGGCCAGCGCGCCGATATGGTCCTCATGCGCGTGGGTGATGACGATGCCGACAAGGTCCTTCTTCACCCTCTCGATGAAGCCGATGTCGGGCATGATGAGATCGACGCCCGGCAGATCGTCGCCCGCAAACGCGACGCCGAGATCGACCATCAGCCATTGGCGGCTCCTCGGCGGACCGTAACCGTAGAGCGCGCAATTCATGCCGATTTCGCCCAAGCCCCCGAGCGCCGCGAACACAAATTCGCTGTCGTCTGTCATCTAGGTCCGGCCCTCCCGCGCGCGCGAAACAGAGGACGCCGCCGCGAGCGAGCCATCCGATTGAGGAAATATCCAGAGGTCCGCGGCTTCGACCGTTTCGATCCCGCTCTTCCCGCGAAACAGCAAACGCCCGTCAGGGTCAAGCCCTTCGAAAGTCCCCTCGCGCCGGCCGCCGGCGTTCTCGATCCGGATCCGCTCGCCAAGCGCAGCCGCATGGCCGAGCCAGAGCGCACGGATCGCCTCGAACGCGGCTCCTGCCTTCCATTGGCCGAGGGCTTCGTCAAACCGGACCGCAAGACGCTGAAAGAGGGCGCCCCTGTCTGCCGGGCGACCCTCTACGTCGATCAGTCTGGCTGTCGGATAGCCGGCGCCCTCAGGCGCGCTTTCGCAATTGACGCCAACGCCAACGATGCATGCGAGGCGATTTCGAGGAAGCGAGACTCCCTCGACCAGAAGGCCGGCGCATTTTGCGCGCCCTGAGACGAGATCATTCGGCCATTTGAGGCGCGCGGCCGCGCCGAGGTCTTCGGCCGCGCGGACGAGCGCGACGCCCGCCACGAAGCCGAGCTGGGCGGCGATCGCCGGCGGACAGGGGTCGATCAGCAAAGCGCTGGCGTAGAGGTTGCCCCTGGGCGAGACCCAGGTCCGCCCCCGCCGCCCGCGCCCGGCGCTCTGCTCCTCGGCGACGATCCACAGATGTCCAGGATCGCCGGCGAGCGCACGCCTTCGCGCCTCCTCGCTGGTCGAATCGATCGCATCGAGGCGATCGACGCGCCACGCGAAACCTGCGGCCCCCGGCCCCGAACCCGCGTTCAAAACAGGGATTGCGCCGCCGCCATCGCGGCGTTGGTGAGCGGCGACGGGGCGAACACGAACACGATGATCAGCAGCGCCGAGATCGCCAGCACGCTCCGCGCGACCAGTCCCGGCCTGTCGAACGCCTTCGCCGGCTCGTCGAAATACATCACCTTGACGATGCGAATATAATAGTATGCGCCCACGGCGCTGGCGAGCACGCCGATGACGGAGAGCCCGTAAAGATCGGCCTTGATGGCGGCGGCGAACACATAGAACTTGGCGAAAAAACCCGCGAGCGGCGGAACTCCGGCGAGCGAGAACATCATCGTCGCAAGGAAAAAGGCCATGGCCGAATCCGTCCGCGCGAGGCCCGCGAGATCGCTGATGGTCTCGACCGCCTTGTCGTCGCGCCGCATGGAGAGAATCGCGGCGAATGTGCCGAGCGTCATCACCACATAGATCGCCATATAGACGATGACGCTCTGTGCGCCCTCGACCGTGCCTGCCGCAAGTCCGACCAGCGCGAAGCCCATATGGCCGATCGAGGAATAGGCCATCAGTCGCTTGATGTTAGTCTGGCCAATGGCGGCAAAGGCCCCTAGCCCCATCGACGCGATCGAGACGAAAGTCAGGATCTGACGCCAGTCGTTGGTGATCCCGGGAAAAGCGATCAATACGACGCGCACCAGAACCGCCATCGCCGCAATCTTCGGCGCAGAGGCGAAGAAGGTCGTCACCGGCGTCGGAGCGCCCTCGTAAACGTCAGGCGTCCACATATGGAACGGCACGGCCGATATCTTGAAAGCAAGTCCCGCCAGAACGAAGACGAGGCCGAACAATACGCCGATCCTGCTGTGATCGTGCACCGCCATTGCGACGGCGCTGAAAGACACGGAGCCCGCGTAGCCGTAAATCAACGAGGCGCCGTAAAGCAGCATGCCGGACGACAGCGCGCCGAGCACGAAATATTTGAGGCCGGCTTCGGTCGCGCGCAGATCATTGCGGCGATAGGCGGCGATGACATAGAGCGCAAGGCTCATCAGCTCGAGGCCGAGATAAAGCGCGATGAAGTCGTTGGCCGAGATCAGCATCAGCATGCCGAGCGTCGACAGCAGAATGAGGACCGGGAATTCGAACCCGGCGATCCGTTCCGAGCGCATGAACTCGAGCGACAGGAGCAGCGTCACCAGCGAGCCGATCAGCGCGAGCCCACTCATGAAGCGCGTGAACGCATCGTCGGTGAAAGAGCCGTAGAACGTGACCCCCATCGGCCGGTTCCTGGCGATGAGAAGAAGGAACACGACTCCAAGCAACGCGACCGAAATTTCGGTGACGAGATTGTAGGCCCGCTCGCCACGCAAGGCCCCATAGAGGACGAGGGCCAGCGTGCCGAGCGCCAGCACCGCTTCGGGCAGAACCACCGGGAGAGAAAGGGCCGTCTCGTGCATGAATCACTCGTTCCCGAAAGTGGCGGCTCGCATTCGACCCATCATAGGCCCGCGGTCCTGGTTGCGGCGATTGCATGCCCGAAGCCCTTGAGCAGCGAGTCGATCGAGGCCGCGCTCGCGTCGATGACCGGCTGCGGGTGGACGCCGTAGAACAGCACCAGCAGTCCGAGTGGCAGCAGCGTCGCGATTTCGCGTGGCCCGAGGTCGATGATGGTCATCAAATTGGCCTTCTCGATCACGCCGAAGATGACGCGCCGGTAGAGATAGAGCGCGTAAGCCGCCGAAAGAATCAGGCCGAAGCTCGCATAGAAGGCGACGAGGTTGTTGGCCTGGAACGTGCCTATCAGAGTCAAGAACTCGCCGATGAAGCCCGACGTGCCCGGCAAGCCCACATTGGCGAGGGTGAACAACATGAACGCCAGCGCATAGAGCGGCATGCGCTGCACGAGGCCGCCGTAGTCGGCGATCTCGAGGCTGTGCGTGCGGTCATAGACGACGCCGACGCAAAGGAAGAGCGCGCCTGAAACGAGGCCATGGCTGATCATCTGGTAGACCGCGCCCTGCACCCCCTGAGTGTTGGCGGCGAAGATCCCCATCGTCACGAAGCCCATATGCGCGACCGACGAATAGGCGACCAGCTTCTTCATATTCTCCTGTGCCAGCGCGACGAGCGAGGTGTAGACAATCGCGATTACCGAAAGCGCGTAGACGAGCGGGGTGAAATAGACCGACGCGTCGGGGAACATCGGCAGCGAGAAGCGGATGAACCCGTAGCCGCCCATCTTCAGGAGAATTGCCGCCAGGATCACGGAACCCGCCGTCGGTGCTTCGACGTGGGCGTCCGGCAGCCAGGTGTGCACCGGCCACATCGGCAACTTGACCGCGAACGAAGCGAAGAAGGCGAGCCACAGCCAGGTTTGCATCTTCGGCGCGAACGCAGTCTTGAGCAGAACGGTAATGTCGCTGGTGCCCGCAGTCCAATACATCGCCATAATCGCGAGCAGCATCAGGACCGAGCCGGTAAAGGTGTACAGGAAGAACTTGAATGCGGCATAAACGCGGTTCTTGTGTCCCCAAATGCCGATGATAAGGAACATCGGGATCAGGCCACCCTCGAAGAAGAGGTAGAACAGCACCAGATCGAGCGCCACGAAGACACCGATCATCAGCGTTTCGAGCACCAGGAAAGCAATCATATATTCCTTCACCCGGTTCTCGATCGTCCACGAGGCCGCGATGCTGATCGGCATGAGGAAGGTCGTCAGCAGCACGAAAGGCATCGAGATGCCGTCGACGCCGAGCTTGTAGAGAATGACGTGCGAAAACCAGTCGTGCTCCTCGAGGAGCTGGAAGCCGGGCTCAGCTGGATTGAAGCGCCCCCAGGCGACGAGGCTCAGCGCTAAGGTTATTAGCGTCGCGAACAGCGCGATCCAGCGCGCGTTGCGTTTTGTCGCCTCCGTCTCGCCCGGCAGCAGCAGGATGAATAGCGCGCCGACTGCCGGCAGCAGCAAGAGGCCGGAGAGGATCCAGGACATCAGCGGGCCCCCCCGAAAAGATACCAGGTCGCGAGCGCGGCGACGCCGAGCAACATCGCAAATGCGTACTGGTAGATGTAGCCCGACTGCAGCCTGACCGCGCTGCGCGTCACGTCGAGCACCCGGGCCGAAATTCCGTCCGGCCCCAGGCCGTCTATGATGGCGCCGTCGCCGCCTTTCCAGAAGAGCCGGCCGATGGCGAAGGCCGGACGGACGAAGACCGCGTCGTAGAGTTCGTCGAAATACCACTTGTTGAGCAAGAACCGGTAGAGCGCCGGGAAGAGCTCAGCCAGGCGCTTCGGCATCGTCCGGTCGACCAGATACATGTAGATCGCGACAAGAAGCCCCCCGAGCATCATCAGCGTCGGCGACAGCGAGACGAGCGCGGGAACATGCTCCATCTCCTCGAGTATGTGGTTCCCGGGACCCACAGAGAGCGAATTTCGCCAAAACTCTTCGAAGCCGCCGCCGATGAACCAGTAGCGGAAGACGACGCCCGCGATGACCGCGCCCAACGCCAGCCCCGCGAGCGGGATCAGCATGACCGGTGGCGATTCATGCACCGCGTGATCGTCGTAATGGGCGTGGTCGTCATGTCCGTGATCGTCGTGCGCCTTGGGGGGCAGCGAACCTGCCCAGTCGCCGCGATGGCCGAAGAAGGTCATGAACATAAGCCGCCAGGAATAGAAGGCGGTGAGGGCGGCCGCGATGTCGACGCACCAGAATGCGTAAGTCGCGCCAAAGCGGTGCGAGGCGAAAGCGGCCTCGATGATCGGGTCCTTCGACACAAAGCCGGCGAAGCCGATCGAGGTGAACGGAATGCCGACGCCGGTCAGGGCCAGCGAACCGATCATCATCGTCCAGAATGTGAAGGGCATCTCCCGGCGGAGCCCGCCCATCGCCCGCATGTCCTGTTCATGGTGCATCGCCGTGATGACCGAGCCCGCGCAGAGGAACAGGAGCCCCTTGAAGAAGGCGTGGGTGAAGAGATGGAACATGCCGAGGCTGTAGCCGCCGACGCCGAGGCCGACGAACATGTAGCCGAGCTGCGAACAGGTCGAATAGGCGATGACGCGCTTGATGTCGTTCTGCACCAGACCGACGGTGGCGGCGAAAAAGGCCGTCGTCGCGCCGACGATGAGAACAACGCTGAGAGCTGTCGACGACATCTCGAACAGCGGCGACAGGCGCGCCACCATGAAGACGCCGGCCGTCACCATGGTCGCGGCATGGATGAGCGCGGAGACGGGCGTCGGGCCCTCCATCGCGTCTGGAAGCCAGGTGTGGAGCAGGAACTGGGCCGATTTGCCCATAGCGCCCATGAAGAGCAGCAGGCAGGCGAGCGTCGGTGCGTCCCAGTCGACGCCGACGAAATGTACAGTCTTGCCGGCGAGCCCGGGCGCGGCGGCGAACACCTGGTCGTATGTGACCGATCCCGTCAGCTGAAAGGTGAGGAAGATGCCGAGCGCGAAGCCGAAGTCGCCCACGCGGTTGACGACAAAGGCCTTGATGGCTGCAGCGTTGGCTGAGGGGCGCTCGTACCAGAAGCCGATCAGCAAGTAGGACATGAGGCCGACGCCCTCCCAGCCGAAGAACAACTGGACCAGATTGTCGGCCGTCACGAGCATGAGCATGGCGAAGGTGAAGAGCGAGAGATAGGCGAAGAACCGCGGAATCGACGGGTCGTCCGCCATGTAGCCGATCGAATAGACGTGCACGAGAAACGACACTGTCGAAACGACGACGAGCATCACGGCGGTCAGAGTATCGATCCGCAGCGCCCAGGCGACGGCGAGCTTGCCGGAGGTGAACCAGTTGGCGACCGGCACGTGCGCCTCGGCGCCGCCCGCGACCTGGAAGAAAGCGATCCACGAGAGGACGAAACAGACGCCGAGAAAGCCGCAGGTCACATATTCTGCGCCACGCGCGCCGATCCACGGCCCGAAAATGCCGGCGATCAGGAAACCGAAGAGCGGCAGAAAGACGATCAGATCGTACATGAGGTCCGTCTCAGCCCTTCAGCGAATTGATGTCTTCAACCGCGATCGATCCGCGATTGCGGTAATAGGCGACGAGGATCGCCAGCCCGATCGCCGCCTCCGCCGCGGCGACCGTCAGGACGAAGAGCGCGAATGCCTGCCCGGTCAAATCTCCCTGGAAGGTCGAAAATGCGATGAGATTGATGTTGACCGAGAGCAGGATCAATTCGACCGACATCAGGATGATGATGATGTTCTTGTGGTTGAGGATGATGCCGGCGACGCCGATCGTGAACACGATAGCCGCGAGCGTCAGATAGCTGGAGAGGTCCATGAGCGTGATCCTTCAGACGCCGGCTCGCGAGGGAACCTTCCGCAATTCGACCGCGGTTTCGGGGTTGCGCGCGACCTGGGCGCCGACGTCCTGGCGTTTGACGCCGGCCTTGTGTTGCAGGGTGAGGACGATCGCGCCGATCATCGCGGTGAGCAGGATCATGCCCGCCGCCTGGAAAAAGTAGAAATAGCGGGTGTAAAGCACTTCGCCGAGCGCGGCGGTGTTGGAGATCGTGCCAGAGGGCGTCGTCGGGTCGGCGGCATTCGGCGAAGCGGCCCAACCCCATTCGACATAGATGAGCTCGAGGGCGACGCTGACGGCGATCAGGATGCCCGGGAGCAGATATTCGACGAAGCCCTGCTTCATGCGGGCGAAGTCGACGTCAAGCAGCATCACGATGAACAGAAACAGCACCGCGACCGCGCCGACATAGACGACGACGAGGATCATCGCCAGAAACTCGGCGCCCAGCAGCAGAAAGAGTCCGGCCGCGTTGACGAAGGCCAGAATGAGGAACAGCACCGAGTGGACCGGGTTCCTGGCCAGGATGACGGCGAGCGCCGATCCGACGAGGATCGTCGCGAAAATCCAGAAGAATACAGCCTCGGCCCGCATCGTCCTGCCTCTTGTTCTCTCCCCTCTGCCCTCGCGGGACAGGAGGTTGGGGGGTAAGGGTTCGGCGCGCCATCGCCTTGCTCGAAATGGCGCCTTGCGGCGCCGACCCCTCATCCGGCCGACTTCGTCGGCCACCTTCTCCCGCCTTAGCCGTCTTTGGACGGGCGTTCAGAGCGCCCTGGCGGGGAGAAGGGATTAGCGATACGGCGCGTCCGCCGCGATGTTGCGCGCCAGTTCCCGCTCCCAGCGCGCGCCGTTCGCGAGCAGCCGGTCCTTGTCGTAGAACAGCTCCTCGCGCGTCTCGGTCGCAAATTCGAAATTCGGTCCCTCGACGATGGCGTCGACCGGGCAGGCCTCCTGGCACATGCCGCAGTAGATGCACTTCGTCATGTCGATATCGTATCGCGTGGTGCGCCGTGTGCCGTCGTTGCGGCGCGGCCCGGCTTCAATCGTGATCGCCTGCGCCGGGCAGATCGCCTCGCAGAGCTTGCAGGCGATGCAGCGTTCCTCCCCGTTCGGATAGCGCCGGAGCGCATGTTCGCCGCGAAAACGAGGCGACAGCGGGGACTTCTCGTTCGGGTAGTTGAGCGTCGCCTTCGGCTTGAACATGTAGCGGACGGAGAGCGCGAACGCGGCCACGAACTCGCCCAGGAAGAGCGAGCGGGCTGATTGGGCCAGCCTGAGAGCCATCATCGTCTCCCTTCAACCCGAAACGTTGGCGCCGAGGCCGGTGAACTCCAGCACCGCCGCCACAAGAACCACCATGAACAGCGAGATTGGCAGGAACACTTTCCAGCCGAGCCGCATCAACTGATCGTATCGATAGCGCGGCACGAAGGCTTTCACCATCGAAAAGCAGAATACGACCGACCAGGCCTTGATAAGGAACCAGATCAGGCCCGGCACCCAGGTGAATGGCGCAAACGGCAAAGGCGACAGCCACCCGCCGAGGAAAAGCACCGCCGCCATCGCGGACATCGTCAGAACCGCGACGAGTTCGGTCAGGTACTGAAGCAGGAAGAGCGAAGCCGAATATTCGACCGAGTAACCGGCCACGAGCTCGGACTCCGCTTCGGTCAGGTCGAACGGTGGCCGGTTTGTCTCCGCGAGCGCCGAGACGAAGAAGATGATGAACATCGGGAACAGGGGTAGCCAAAACCAGCCGAGGAAGCCGAGACGCGTGTCCTGCGCATTGACAATGTCGGAAAGGTTCAGCGAGCCGGCGCACATCACGACGGTGACGATGACGAAACCGATCGACACCTCGTAGGACACCATCTGCGCCGCGGCGCGGAGAGCGGACAAAAGCGGGTACTTCGAGTTCGACGCCCAGCCGGCCATGATGATGCCGTAGACGCCGAGCGACGAGACCGCGAACAGGTAGAGAATGCCGACGTTGATGTCGCTGATCACCCATCCGTCCGCGACCGGAATGACCGCCCAGGCCGCGATCGCCAAAATCACGGAGACCAGCGGCGCAAGCACGAATACGCCCTTGTTGGCGCTGTCCGGAATGATCGGCTCTTTGAGGATGAACTTCAGGAAATCGGCGAAGGGCTGAAGGACGCCCCAGGGCCCGACCACATTCGGGCCGCGACGCAGCTGCACGGCGCCCCAGATCTTGCGCTCGAGATAGATGAGGGCCGCGGTCGAGAGGAGCAGGCAGATGAGCAGGAACAGGCTTTCGAGCACGAAGCGCAAGGCCGTTCCGAAGTCGCTCGTGTGCATCCAGCGGCCGAAGGCGGCGAAATAGCCGCCGCTGATGAGGAACCAAATCAGCGCGACGACGACGACTGCGGCGACGAGCGCGCCAACCGCGACGGTCATGAGCCAAGGCGAGGAAGCGGGGCGGCTGGGCGTTGCGCTGCTCATCGTGGCCTATTCCGCCGCCTCGAGCCTTCGCCCCCGCGCCAAGGCCGAACATTCGGCCATGACGCGCGAGGCGCGCGCGATCGGGTTGGTGAGATAAAAATCGTCGATGCCGGAGCCGAACGGCGCCTTGTCGACCGTCCCGACGACGGCCGAAAGGCCGGCCAGCGCGGCCGGATCAGCCGCTACGACAGCGCCGAAACGCGCGAGCTGTGGAAAGGCCGCAGCGAGCGTGGCGCGGAGTTGCGTCAGCGAGTCGTACGGCAATCTCGCGCCGAGCGGCTCCGACAGGGCGCGCAAGATCGACCAGTCTTCGCGCGCGTCGCCCGGCGGGAACACCGCGCGTTCGGCGAATTGCGGCCGCCCCTCGGTGTTGACGTAGACGCCCGACTTTTCGGTATAGGCCGCGCCCGGCAGGATGACGTCGGCGCGGTGCGCGCCTCGGTCGCCGTGCGTGCCGATATAGACGACGAAGGCGCCCGGCTCGACGTCGATTTCGTCGGCGCCGAGATTGACCAGAACGTCGAGCCCGCCCGCTTTCGCCATCGCCGGCGCGTCGAGGCCGCCGTCCCCCGGCACGAGCCCGAGATCGAGGCCGCCGACGCGCGAGGCCGCGGTGTGGAGCACGTTGAACCCGTTCCAGCCGTCCTTGACCACGCCGGCCGCCGCAGCCGCTCTGGCCAGGCTGGCCAACACCGCGGCGCCGTCCGGCCGCGCGAAGGCAGCGGCGCCGACCACGAACATCCGCTTCGTCGGTCCTTGCGCCGGCTCTTCGGCGACGACGGCAATCGTCTCCGGGCCCGCGCCTACATACTTATAGTGGTAGGTCAGATCGGCCCGCTCGCCGATCAGGCCCATGAGCACGCCGCCCTTCAGCCAGCGCTTGCGGATGCGGGCGTTGAGCACCGGCGCTTCGAGCCGCGGGTTGGACCCCACGATCAGGATCGCGTCCGCCTCATCGATCCCCGCGATGGTCGAGTTGAAGAGGTAGGAGGCGCGGCCGAACTTCGGATGAAGCTTGGAGCCGTCCTGCCGGCAATCGACATTGGGAGAGCCGAGCTTGCCCATAAGGCCCTTAAGCGCGAACATTTCCTCGACGGCCGCAAGATCGCCGACGATCGCGCCGATCCGGGACGGCGACGTTGCCTTGACCCTGCCGGCGATGACGGCGAAGGCTTGGCTCCAGCTTGCAGGGGTCAGCTTGCCATCGACGCGAACGTAGGCCCGGTCGAGACGCTGCGTCTTGAGGCCGTCGGCGACGTAACGCGTCTTGTCGGAAATCCACTCGTCGTTGATTGCCTCGTTGATGCGCGGCAGAATGCGAACGACCTCGCGGCCTCGCGAGTCAACGCGGATCGCCGAGCCGAGCGCGTCCATCACGTCGACCGATTCGGTCTTGACGAATTCCCACGGGCGGGCATGGAACGCGATGGGCTTGGAGGTTAGCGCGCCGACCGGGCAGAGGTCGATGATGTTGGCCTGGAGCTCGGACGTCATCGCGCGCTCGAGGTAGGAAGTGATCTCCATATCCTCGCCGCGGCCGATGGCGCCGAGTTCAGGAACCCCTGCGACCTCGGTCGCGAAGCGCACGCAGCGCGTGCACTGGATGCAGCGGTTCATCGAGGTCTTGACGAGCGCGCCGATATACTTGTCTTCAACTGCGCGCTTGTTCTCGGAAAAGCGCGACGAATCGGCGCCGTAGGCCATCGCCTGGTCCTGCAGATCGCATTCGCCGCCCTGGTCGCAGATCGGGCAGTCGAGCGGATGGTTGATGAGCAGGAACTCCATCACGCCCTGGCGCGCCTTGCGGACCATCGCAGAATTGGTCTCGACGACAGGGGGCTCCCCGTTCGGCCCCGGCCGAAGATCCTTGACCGCCATCGCACAGGAGGCGGTCGGCTTCGGCGGACCGCCCTTCACCTCGACAAGGCACATCCGGCAGTTGCCGGCGATCGACAGCCGTTCATGAAAGCAGAACCGCGGCACCTCCGCCCCTGCGGCTTCACACGCCTGCAGGAGCGTATATTCGGCCGGAACGTCGATTTGCTTGCCGTCGATGATGATCTTGCTCATGCGCTCTTCGCCCCATGGCCCGCCCGCCAAAAGGCAAGCAGTTCGGTGACGACAATGCCTTCAATGGTCATGCCGTCCATCCGCGCATTGACGATAGAGGCGCCAGCGAGGTTGGCTTTGTCGACGCGCAGCCCCGCGAGATTGACGTCATGGACGCGCCAACCGGACATGTTCGAATCTTCGAGAGAGCACCCAGACAGGTTGATCCGCGAATAGTCGCCGCCAGAAAGATTGATATTGTGAAAGCGCGAACCGGAGAGATTCACGTCGTCGAACTCCGAACCCGACAGATTGACGTCAACGAACTTCGACCCGGAAAGGTCGGCGTGATGAACGTCCATCCGATGCTTTTCGCTATCGATCCTCATCGTATCGGTCCGACCCTCATCCGCATTTCCGGCTCATCCATAGCTTGATATGCGGCAGATGACCCCAACCGAACGCGACGTCGCTGTCGCCGTGTCTCGACAAGCATTCAAGCCGAGCCTTCGCCTCGTCAAGGTTGGGAATATGTCCGACCGCGACCGGCCACATGACGAAATGCGGCGTGGCCAACTTCTCGAACCACTCACCCTTGCGATTATAGAACTGCTTGTGAACCGTCGCCCAGACGAATCGCTCGAGCATTTCGACGCTTTCCCAGACCGACATGTTGACCAGCATCTTCGGATCGTCGAACGGCCGAAGCGCGGTCGCGTTGTTGCTTTCGTCCTTCAGACGCCAGACGAATCCGGGACTCCGTTCGGCGAGCGCGTTGACGCGATCGAGATTGTCCATGAACCCGTCCATGCGCGGATCGTCGAGCGCATGCAGCGGACGGCCGATGTTGAGCTGGGCGATGTGGGCCGACGTCATCATGGCGTGCCCCCTACTCTGCCGCAGCCCGCACAGGTTCGCTGTGCGGGTTGGCAGCATAGAGGTCGATGCGCCGCTCGATCTCTGGGCGGAAATGGGCGATCAGCCCCTGGATCGGCCAAGCCGCGGCGTCGCCGAGCGCGCAAATCGTGTGGCCCTCGACCTGCTTCGTCACGTCGAGCAGCATGTCGATTTCGCGCTTCTGCGCCCGGCCCTCCGCCATCCGCGTCATCACGCGCCACATCCAGCCGGCGCCTTCGCGGCAGGGCGTGCACTGGCCACAGCTCTCGTGTTTGTAGAAATAGGAAAGCCTGGCGATCGCGCGGACGATGTCGGTCGACTTGTCCATCACGATCACCGCGGCCGTCCCGAGGCCCGAACGCAGTTTGCCGAGGGAGTCGAAATCCATCGGACAGTCGATGATCTGCTCGGCAGGCACGAGGCGCACCGACGAGCCGCCGGGAATGACGGCGAGAAGATTGTCCCAACCGCCGCGGACGCCGCCCGCGTGTGTCTCGATCAGCTCGCGGAAGGGGATCGACATCGCTTCTTCGACGTTGCAGGGCTGGTTGACGTGGCCGGAGATGCAAAAGAGTTTTGTGCCGGCGTTGTTGTGCGCCCCGAACCCCGCAAACCACGCGGCGCCGCGGCGAAGGATCTCAGGTGCCTGCGCGATCGATTCGACGTTGTTCACCGTCGTCGGACAGCCGTAGAGACCCATGCCCGCCGGAAACGGCGGCTTCATGCGCGGCATTCCCTTCTTCCCCTCTAGCGACTCGAGCATCGCGGTCTCTTCGCCGCAGATGTAGGCGCCCGCGCCGTGATGAACGTAGAGGTCGAAAGGCCAGCCGTGGATACTGTCTTTGCCGATGAGCCTGGCTTCATAGGCTTCGTCGACCGCCGCCTGGAAGCGCCCACGCTCGAAGATATATTCTCCGCGCAAATAGACGTAAGCCGCGTTGGCGCCCATGGCGAACGAGGCGAGCAAAGCGCCCTCGACCAGCGTGTGGGGATCGTTGCGCAGGATTTCGCGGTCCTTGCACGTGCCGGGCTCGGACTCGTCGGCGTTGACAACGAGATAATGTGGCCGCTTCGGATCGACGGTCTTGGGCATGAACGACCATTTGAGGCCGGTCGGGAAGCCCGCGCCGCCGCGACCGCGCAGGCCCGAGGCTTTCATTTCCGAAACGATCCAGTCGCGTCCCTTGTCGATGATCGCCTTTGTGTTGTCCCAATTGCCGCGCGCCCGAGCGCCCTTGAGGCCCGGATCGCCGAAGCCGTAAAGATTGGTGAAGATGCGATCCTTGTCTTCGAGCATCGCGCTAATGTCCCTTCTTCACATCTTGATGGCCCTGGACCGCGGAGTCCTTCGGGCCCGTTCCAACGTGCGCCAGATTGGCGGCCTGCGGAACCCACTGCTCGCGATCGATACGTCCTGGAAATGCGAGGTAGGCGCCGACCCAGCGGATTTCCGACCGCGTCCAGGCGGCGATCTGATCGAAGTGAAAGACGCCGAGCTCGTGAAGATGCTTCTCGTTGACCGGACCCACGCCCTTGATGCGCTGAAGATTGTCGGCCACCGCGCGCGGCGCCTCGAGGGCCGGCGGCCGGGCGCCGACGGCATTTGCCTTCTGCTCCTGCGTCGCGTCCGCAGGCAGCTTCGCAAGCGCTTCGTTGATTTGGGCTTCTTCCGCCGCCGCGCGCGCCTCCGCGCCGGCGCTGTCGGGCTGAACGAGTGAGGCACGGCGGTCGTTGGCCGGCGCTTGCGTGGAGAGGCTCTGTGGCCCGCTCCGCCCGTCGACGCCGTAGAGCGCGGTCAGCGCGGTCAGGCCGCCGACCGGCTCCGAGGACGCACGGCCGATCTGCGAGCCTTTCCTGACTGGGCGTCCGGCTGCAAGATCGTCGAGGAGGTCGGCGAAATTCTGCGGCGTCAGGTCCTCGTAATAGTCGTCGTTGATCTGGACCATCGGAGCGTTGCAGCAGGCGCCGAGGCATTCGACTTCGTTCCACGAGAAGATGCCGTCAGCCGTCACGTGACCGGGTTCGCCGATGCGTTTCCACAAGACCGCCTTGATGTCTTCCGCGCCTCCCAGCATGCAAGGCGTCGTGCCGCAAAGCTGGACGTAATAGCGTCCAACCGGGGCAAGGTTGAACATGCTGTAGAAGGTCGCAACCTCGAGCACCCGGATGTTGGGCATGTCGAGCATCTCGGCGACCTTCTCAATCGCAGGCTTCGGCAGCCAGTAGCCGCTTTGCGCCTGAGCCCGCCACAGCAGCGCGAGCACTGCGGAGGCCTGCCGCCCGGGCGGATACTTGGCGATCTCGGTGGCCGCCCAAGCCTTATTCTCAGGCGTGAACTCGAAGCTCTCGGGCTGCACATCGGCGAGACGACGGACGGACATAAGTCAGGATACCCAGGCTTCGAAAGAGGAGCGGCGGCGGCGCGTCACAGGCTGGCGCCTCCGCGTGTCGCTGATGACGAAGAACAGGGCAACCATGGCGACGCCCACCAGGATCCCGACGTCCGTCTGTGGCTGAACGAGCGGTTCGCCTTCGGCAAGCCGCATTCCCCCGATGACGACCATGAACGAAAGGGCCCCAGAGGCAAGGAGACCCGCCCGACTCTTCAGCGACTGGAGGACGGTCAACGGTCGACCTCCCCGAATACGATGTCGATCGAGCCGAGGATCGCGCTGATGTCGGCGAGCATGTGCTTGCGGCACAGGAAATCCATCGCCTGGAGATGCGCGAAGCCGGGCGCGCGCAGCTTGACCCGATAGGGCCTGTTGGAGCCATCGGAGACGAGATAGACGCCGAACTCGCCCTTGGGCGCTTCGACGGCGGCGTAGACTTCGCCGGGCGGCACCTTGTAGCCTTCGGTGTAGAGCTTGAAGTGATGGATGAGCGCCTCCATCGACTTCTTCATCTCAGGGCGCCGCGGCGGCGCGACCTTGCCGTCGTCCGTCCTCACCGGCCCTTCGCCGCCGGCTGAGTTCAGCTTCTCGCAGCACTGCTTCATGATCTTGGTCGACTGGCGCATTTCCTCCATGCGCACCACATAGCGGTCGTAACAGTCGCCGTTCTTGCCGACCGGAATGTCGAACTCCATTTCCTCGTAGCATTCGTAGGGCTGCGACTTGCGCAGGTCCCAGGGCGCGCCGGAGCCGCGCACCATCACGCCGGAAAAGCCCCACGCCCAGGCGTCCGCGAGCTTGATGACGCCGATGTCGACGTTGCGTTGTTTGAAGATGCGGTTTCCGGTCAGCAAGACCTCCATATCATCGCAGACCTTTAGGAACGGATCGCAGAAAGCCTCGATGTCGTCGACCAGCTTGCGCGGCAGATCTTGGTGGACGCCGCCGGGACGGAAGTAGGCCGCGTGCATGCGCGAGCCGCTTGCGCGCTCGTAGAACACCATCAGCTTCTCGCGCTCCTCGAACCCCCAGAGGATTGGAGTCATCGCGCCGACGTCGTTCGCTTGCGTCGTGATCTGGAGCAGATGCGACAGGAGCCGGCCAATTTCGGAGTAGAGCACGCGTATGAGCTGGGCCCGGCGCGGGATCGAGACGCCGAGCAGCCGTTCCACTGCGAGCGCGTAGGCGTGCTCCTGATTCATCGGCGCGACGTAATCGAGCCTGTCCAGATAGGGCACGTTCTGCAGATACGTGCGCGCCTCCATCAGCTTCTCGGTACCTCGATGCAGGAGGCCGATATGCGGATCGACGCGCTCGACCACTTCGCCGTCGAGCTCGAGCACGAGACGCAACACGCCATGCGCCGCCGGATGCTGCGGCCCGAAGTTGATCGAGAAATTGCGAAGGTTCTGTTCAGTCATGGGCGCCGCCCCTGCGTTGCTGATCCGCAGTTGGCAATCGGCAGTTGGCGACGAGCTCGTGGATCATCTCAGTCCTCGGACGCATACCACAACCTCCGCGCCGCTCCCTATTCGCCGCTCACGACTTCGCCTTTTCATCCCCCGGAAGCGGAGGCCCTTCCCACGGGCTCAGGAAATCGAACTCGCGAAATTCCTGGGTCAGGCGAACCGGCTCGTAGCGCACCCGCTTCTCCTGGTCGTCGTAGCGCACCTCGACGAAGCCTGTCATCGGGAAATCCTTGCGCAGCGGATGACCGTCGAAGCCGTAGTCCGTCAGGATCCGCCTCAGATCAGGATGGCCGACGAACAGCACGCCGAAGAAGTCGTAGATCTCGCGCTCGTACCAGTCGGCGCCCGGATAGACCGCTGTCGCGCTCTCAATCGGGGTCTCCTCGTCCGTCGCGAGCTTGACGCGGATGCGGCGATTGAGCTTCGGCGACAAGAGATGATAGACGACCTCGAACCGGTTCTCGCGTTCTGGATAATCTGCGCCCGAAATATCGATAATCGACGCGAACTGCGCGGCCGGATCGTCCCGCAGGAATTTGAGCGCATCGACTATACGGCTCGGGTCGACAGTCAGCGTCATCTCGCCGAACGCAAAGCTCGACGCCGTGACCGCGCCAGGCATCGCGGCGTCGATTTTGGCGCCGACGGTTTGCAAAAGCTCGTCCATCCGACCGTCGTCCTTCCCGCCGCCCTAGCGCTCGATCGTCCCCGTTCGGCGGATTTTCTTTTGCAGCATCAGCACGCCGTAGAGCAGAGCCTCGGCCGTTGGCGGACAGCCCGGCACGTAAATGTCGACTGGCACGATACGGTCGCAGCCGCGAACCACTGAATAGGAATAATGATAGTAGCCGCCGCCGTTGGCGCAAGAACCCATCGAGATGACGTAGCGCGGCTCCGGCATTTGGTCGTAAACCTTGCGTAGCGCGGGCGCCATCTTGTTGGTGAGCGTGCCGGCGACGATCATCACGTCCGACTGACGCGGGCTTCCGCGCGGCGCAAAGCCGAAGCGCTCGACATCGTATCGCGGCATCGAAAGCTGCATCATCTCGACCGCGCAGCAGGCAAGCCCGAACGTCATCCACATCAGCGAGCCTGTGCGCGCCCATTGGATGAGATCGTCCGCTGTGGTGACGAGGAACCCTTTGTCGGCAAGTTCGTCGCTGATCGCGCCGAAGGTGGCGTCGTTGACGCCGATCAGCCTCCCCGTCGACGGATCGACGAGGCCAGTCGCCGCCGGCGCGATGATCGGATTTGCGCTCAATCCCATTCAAGCGCTCCCTTATTCCATTCGTAGACGAAACCGACGGTCAGAACCGCCAGGAAGAGCATCATCGACCAGAAGCCGAGCGCCCCAAGGTCGTGGAAAACAATCGCCCAGGGAAACAGGAACGCAACCTCGAGGTCGAAGATGATGAACAGCAGCGAGACCAAGTAGAAGCGGGCGTCGAAGCGCATGCGCGCGTCATCGAACGGGGGGAAACCACATTCATAGGGCGACAGCTTCTCGGAGTCGGGAGCCTTGAAGGCGAGCAGGAACGGCGCCACGAGCAAGGCCCCCGAGATCAGGGCTGCAATGATGATGAAGACGACCAGCGGAAGATAATCGGAAATGAGGCTCGGCATCGGCCTTCCTCTCGGGACGTCGAACGGGCGCAAAGGAGCGCAGCGTCGCAGCAACGCGCATGCCCCTCCCTCTATTCGAAGGCCTATCGCAGCGCAGCGTAGCATGCAAGGCGAAAGGCGGAGTTCGAAAAAAACTCAGCAGGAAGTCCGACGACTTTCACCCTATTTAGTATTCTTCACCGCAAGGCGCCACCGGCCCGCGATGACATTCTTCTTAAAGAAGAAAAATGGCGAGAGAGACGGGACTTGAACCCGCGACCTCCGGCGTGACAGGCCGGCGCTCTAACCAACTGAGCTACTCCCCCGCGGGGACTGAGCCGGATAAGCCAGGCAGGCGGCCAAGTCAAGGCGCGCTTGTGCCCTTTGCCGAGCGTCTGCACCCTCCAGCCGGGAGCGCTAGAACTGGCTCGTCGCGAACGACCAGCGTCGCATTTCGGCGCGGGTGAGGATGTGGACCGAATCGGGCGGCAAAGATTCCGCCGTCCGAACGAGAGCCGGGTCGACACCCATCCGGCGCGCATAGCGCTGGAGGACGGCGATCATCGGGGCGTCGGCGAAGCTGCGCGTGATATGCGCAGGCCCATCCCAGCCGCCGCCTTCGCTTTCGACGATCGACATCCGGTGCAAGGCGACTTCGCTTCCCGGAGGGGCGATCCGACGCACCGCGCCCATCATCGCGTAGACGCAGGCAGACAAACATTCGCCTGTATAGGGACCCGCGTCCCAGCCGCCTTCAAAACGGCCCACGACGCCTGCAACCCGCAACTCGCGCAAGATATGTCCGAAGACCATGGACGCGACGACATTGCCGCCTCGCGAATTGAAAAAGATGATGCGGCGAAGGTTCGTGTCGGAACTGCCCGCCTTGAGGAAGTCGACAAAGGCCTGGGGCGTGTCGGTCTCGATGACCCCGTCGGCGACGATTACATGCGGACAGCGCGCCCCGCAGCTGCCCGTCTCGAGCGGCTCGACGCGAAACGTCATGGAGCCGGACTCCGCGCGGGCCGCCGGCGCGAACGCTCCCAAAACGAGGATCAAGCCGAGCGAGGCGAGCCATTGAAGGCGGCGGCGACGGCTGGTGGGCGGTGACGGGCTCGAACCGCCGACCCTCTCGGTGTAAACGAGATGCTCTGCCAACTGAGCTAACCGCCCTTCTTGCGGGGGACGCATGTGGTCCAGACAGATTACAGCCTCGCTCGCGCGCCAACAAGCGTAGAAGACTATTAAGCGCAATTGCGTTCCCCAAAAGCGGCGAGGCGGCCTTCCGGCCGCCCCGCTTTTGTCGCTCTTCCCGATGGGGTTATTTCTTGGTCGACTTCTTGTTGAGGCTCGCCTTCAACGCCGCGCCGGGCTTGAAACGCGCGTTCTTCGAAGCGGCGATCTTGATCTCCTTCCCCGTCGCTGGATTGCGGCCTTTGCCTGCTGCCCGTTCGCGCACGGAAAAGGTCCCGAATCCGACGAGACGGACTTCTTCGCCCTTCTTTAGAGTTTTCTCGATTCCCTCGAGCACCGCCTCGAGAGCGGCCGCTGCGCTCACCTTGGTCAATTC
Organism: Hyphomicrobiales bacterium; assembly: GCA_019237215.1. Lineage (GTDB taxonomy): Bacteria > Pseudomonadota > Alphaproteobacteria > Rhizobiales > Xanthobacteraceae > VAZQ01. The sequence goes on from JAFAHL010000386.1 coordinate 31,842, forward strand.
CGCTTTCGTCGCGATGTGGTCGACGAGCTCAAGCTTGTTCATCGTTGTCTCTCCGTTGGAACCTGGCCCCTTCGTCCGGCGCCGCCTTATCGCGCGGCATTGCTGGCCGTCGCGTGCTCAAGCCGACCCTCCCCGCGGCAGCGCCTGAGCGCCGTCTTCCCGCGCGAATCGGCGGCTGAGTTCGCCTCATTGCTCACGTTCGGCCTAGGAAACGCAAGGGTTTGCGCGGAGAGAGCACAAAAAAAGATGCATCCCGCCGCGGAAATCCGGCTCCGAACAAGAAAAACGCCGCAAACCCCCGATGGGTTTGCAGCGTTTCGAACCACCTTCGGCCCCGGAAGGCTAGTGGGCGACGAGGCCCTGACCGTCCTCATCGTGAGAGGGCTTGGCGGGCGCGACGGCGCCGGCGCCCTCCTCCCACACGATCGGGACGGGCTGGCGTACGAGGGCGTGCGACAGCACCTCCTCCATGCGCGAGACGGGCACGATCTCAAGGCCGTTCTTCACCGAGTTCGGGATGTCCGCCAAGTCCTTGACGTTCTCTTCCGGGATCAGAACCTTTTTGATTCCCCCGCGTAGCGCAGCGAGGAGCTTCTCCTTCAGACCGCCGATCGGCAGCACCCGTCCGCGCAAAGTCACCTCGCCCGTCATTGCGATGTCGCGCCGTACCGGAACGCCGGTCAGCATGGAGACGATGACTGTCGCCATCCCGACGCCGGCCGAGGGCCCGTCCTTCGGCGTCGCGCCTTCGGGCACGTGGACATGGATGTCGCGCTGGTCGAACAGGGGCGGCTCGATGCCGAAATCGACCGCGCGCGAGCGCACGTAGGACGCCGCCGCAGAGATCGATTCCTTCATCACGTCCTTCAGATTGCCGGTGACCGTCATGCGGCCCTTGCCAGGCATCATGACGCCTTCGATCGTCAGCAACTCGCCGCCGACCTCAGTCCAGGCGAGCCCAGTGACCAGCCCGACCTGATCGTCGGCCTCGATCTCGCCGTAGCGGAACTTCGGCGGCCCGAGGAATTCGGCGACGTTCTCGGCGGTGACCGCGATCCCCTTCTTCTGCTTGCTGGTCAGGATCTCCTTCACCGCCTTGCGCGCGAGGTTGGAGAGTTCGCGCTCGAGATTGCGCACGCCCGCCTCGCGCGTATGGCGGCGAATAAGCTCCATGATTCCGCTGTCTTCGACGGAGAACTCGCTGGCGTCGAGACCGTGCTTGGCCATCGAGTTCGGCAGCAGATGACGCTTCGCGATCTCCAGCTTCTCGTCTTCCGTGTAGCCGGCGATGCGGATGATCTCCATCCGGTCCATGAGCGGCGGGGGAATGTTGAGCGTGTTGGCGGTCGTGACGAACATCACTGCGGACAGATCGTAGTCGACCTCGAGGTAATGATCGTTGAACGTCGAGTTCTGCTCCGGATCGAGAACCTCGAGCAGGGCCGATGACGGATCGCCGCGGAAATCCATACCCATCTTGTCGACCTCATCGAGCAGGAAGAGCGGGTTCGACGTCTTCGCCTTTCGCATCGACTGGATGACCTTGCCGGGCATCGAGCCGATGTATGTGCGCCGATGGCCGCGGATCTCGGCCTCGTCGCGCACGCCGCCAAGCGACATGCGCACGAACTCGCGCCCGGTCGCCTTGGCGATCGACTTGCCGAGCGAAGTCTTGCCGACGCCGGGAGGCCCGACGAGGCAGAGGATTGGGCCGGTCAGCTTGTTGGCGCGCTGCTGGACGGCGAGATATTCGACGATGCGCTCCTTGACCTTCTCGAGGCCGAAATGGTCCGCATCGAGGATCGCCTGCGCCGCGGGAAGATCCTTCTTGATCTTCGAGCGCCGCTGCCACGGGATCGAGAGCAGCCAGTCGAGATAATTTCGCACGACCGTCGCCTCGGCAGACATCGGCGCCATCTGCCTGAGCTTCTTGACTTCGCCGAGCGCCTTTTCGCGCGCCTCCTTGCTGAGTTTCGTCGACTTGATCCGCTCTTCAAGCTCGGACATTTCGTCCTTGCCCTCTTCGTCGCCGAGCTCTTTCTGGATCGCCTTCATCTGCTCGTTGAGGTAGTACTCGCGCTGAGTCTTCTCCATCTGCCGCTTGACGCGCGTACGGATGCGCTTCTCGACCTGCAAGACCGAAATCTCGCTCTCCATCAAGGCAAGGCATTTCTCGAAGCGCTTGGCGATCGAGCGCATCTCGAGGATCGCCTGCTTGTCGGCGAGCTTGATCGCAAGATGCGAGGCGATCGTGTCGGCGAGCTTGCCGTAGTCGTCGATCTGGTTGACCGCGCTCACCACCTCGGGCGAGATTTTCTTGTTGAGCTTCACATAGCTCTCGAATTCGGAGATGACCGAACGCGACAGCGCTTCGGCCTCGACCTTGTCGATCGGCTCGTCGGCGATCGCCCGGGCCTCGGCCTGGAAATAGCTCTCTCCGGGGAAATAACGCGTCACCTGCGCGCGCGCGGCGCCTTCGACCAGCACCTTCACGGTTCCATCCGGCAGTTTCAGCAACTGCAGGACGCTGGCGAGCGTACCGGCGGAAAAGATCGCATCCGGCGCCGGGTCATCGTCCGCCGCGTTCTTCTGCGTCGCAAGCAGGATCGGCTTGTCCGACTTCATCACCTCTTCGAGCGCGCGGATCGACTTCTCGCGTCCCACGAACAGCGGAACAATCATGTGCGGGAAGACCACGATGTCTCGCAAAGGCAGAACCGGATAGACGTCGAGCGTTCCGGGGACAATGGATTTGCGTTGACTTGTCATGGCTGTCCTTCTGGAAGGCCGGCCGGCGAGGCCGACTCTCAAGTTTATTTTGACGACGCCCGCCGACGAGCCCGGCCCTGAGATTCAGCAGCTCAGCTTGTCGCCTATGCACCCCGCCCGTCGGATAGCCCGAACGGCATCGAGCCGACTCCCGCCGCAAGGTTCGTGCCGCGCCCGGGGAATCGCACGTCTTTGGCTGAAGATGGGCTTCAAACGAGACAGTTTCAAGCCATCCGAACGGCGTATCAGCTCGCCCGTTCGGCGCGCTCGGCGTAGATGTAGAGCGGGCGCGCCTTCCCTTCGACGACCTCGGGGCCGATCACAACCTGCTCAACGCCATCGAGCCCGGGCAGTTCGAACATCGTATCAAGCAGGATTCCTTCCATGATCGAGCGCAGGCCGCGGGCGCCCGTCCGCCGCTCGATCGCCTTTTTGGCGACGACGTTCAGGGCCTCGTCCTGGAAGGTCAGGTCGGTGCTCTCCATCTCGAACAGGCGCTGATACTGCTTGACGAGCGCGTTCTTCGGCTCGGTCAGGATCTTCTTGAGCGCCTCTTCGTCCAGATCCTCGAGGGTCGCGATAACCGGCAGGCGGCCAACGAACTCGGGAATGAGGCCGAATTTCAAGAGATCCTCGGGCTCCACCTCGCGGAAGACCTCGCCGGTCCGGCGGTCGTCCGGCGACTGCACCTTCGCCCCGAAGCCGATCGACGTCCCCTTGCCGCGCGCCGATATGATGCGCTCGAGACCCGAGAAGGCGCCGCCGCAGATGAAGAGAATGTTGGTCGTGTCGACCTGCAGGAATTCCTGCTGCGGGTGCTTGCGGCCGCCCTGCGGGGGGACGCTCGCGATCGTGCCTTCCATGATCTTGAGAAGCGCCTGCTGAACGCCTTCGCCCGAAACGTCACGGGTGATCGACGGATTGTCCGACTTCCGGCTGATCTTGTCGATCTCGTCGATATAGACGATGCCGCGCTGCGCCCGTTCGACATTGTAGTCCGAGGCCTGCAGCAATTTGAGAATGATGTTCTCGACGTCCTCGCCAACATAGCCCGCTTCGGTCAGCGTCGTCGCGTCGGCCATCGTGAAGGGCACGTCGAGGATGCGCGCGAGCGTCTGGGCGAGCAACGTCTTTCCCGACCCGGTGGGGCCGATCAGCAGGATATTGGACTTGGCCAGTTCGACATCGCCGTGCTTTGTCGCATGATTGAGGCGCTTGTAGTGATTGTGCACGGCCACCGACAGCACCCGCTTGGCCTGGGGTTGGCCGATCACATAATCGTCGAGGACCTTACAGATCTCGCGCGGCGTCGGGATGCCGTCCTTGCTTTTGACGAGTGCAGTCTTGCTCTCCTCGCGGATGATGTCCATGCAGAGTTCGACGCATTCATCGCAAATGAAAACGGTCGGTCCGGCGATAAGCTTTCGCACTTCATGCTGGCTCTTGCCGCAGAACGAGCAGTAGAGCGTATTTTTGGCGTCGCCGTCCGCCTTGGCCATCGTGTTCTCCAATCAGGCCGCTTGCGTCGAAGCGATTCTTGAATCGACCTCGCAGCCTAAACAAATCACCCTAACGAAACGTAGCCTTCGGCCTGTCTCGCCGAAGCGCTGCGTCAAACCATTCGCCTCCGTCCGGTTTTTCGCGGCGGCAGGATCCGACAAGCAACCATCAAACTCCGGGGGAAATCAAGCCCGCGCCGGAAAATTGATTGCCGTTAAGCCTTTCCGCCCTCGCGCCGCGCGCCCTTCGGGGCTGCCTTAGGCCAGCACTTTCGCCTCTTCGACTTCCGCGGCGCGCTTGGTCGTCACTTCGTCCACGATGCCGAACGCCTTAGCCTCTTCCGCCGACATGAAATGATCGCGATCCAACGTTCTTTCAATGGCTTCGTAGGACTGGCCGGTATGATGGACGTAGATTTCGTTAAGGCGGCGCTTCACTTTGAGGATGTCCTCGGCGTGGCGCTGGATGTCGGAAGCCTGGCCCTGGAAACCGCCCGAAGGCTGGTGCACCATGATTCGGGAATTGGGAAGGGCAAAACGCGATCCCTTCTCGCCCGCAGCGAGCAGCATTGAGCCCATCGAGGCCGCCTGGCCGATGCACATCGTCGTCACCCTGGGGCGAATGAACTGCATCGTGTCGTAGATCGAGAGCCCCGCCGTGACCACGCCGCCGGGCGAATTGATGTAGAGCGCGATTTCCTTCTTCGGATTATCGGCTTCCAGGAAGAGAAGCTGCGCCACGATCAGGGAGGCCGAGACGTCATCGACCGGTCCCACCATGAAAATGATTCGTTCGCGCAGGAGTCGCGAAAAGATGTCGAACGAGCGTTCGCCGCGCGCCGACTGCTCGATGACGATCGGCACGAGGTTGTTGGTGTAGTAGTCGATCGGATCGCGCATGTGCTCACTATTCTCCGGAAATCTCTGGCTGTCGCCGCGACCTAGATAGGCGCTCTCCGGCATCCCGAAAAGGGGCGTGCGTCCCCCGCCTCGGGCCCCTCAACTGCCGCCTGACGCGCCCGGCAACGAGGCGGCAGGCGGTTCGGTCTCCTGCGCCACCGCCGGCATTTCGTCGTCGATCGGCTTCAGGAGTTCTTCCTTGGTGGTCTTGCGCTCCGTAACCCTGGCCAAGCCGATGATGTGATCGACGACCTTCTCCTCGTAGATCGGGGCGCGGAGTTCCGCGAGCGCCTGCTGATTGTTGCGGTAGAAGTCCCACACCTGCTTTTCCTGACCGGGGTAGGCCCGCGCGCGAGCGACAAGCGCCTGGGTCATCTCCTCGTCCGACACTTTGACCTCCGCCCTGTTTCCAACTTCGGCCAAAAGGAGCCCGAGCCGAACGCGACGCTCGGCGATCTTGCGGTAGTCCGCGCGGGCAGCGTCTTCAGTCGTGTTCTCGTCGGCGAAGCTGCGACCCGAAGCCTGCTGCTCGCGCATCACCTGCGCCCAGATCGAATCGAATTCCTGATTGACGAGCCCCTCCGGCAGCTCGAAGCCGTAAAGCGCATCAAGCTTGTCGAGGAGCTGGCGCTTGACCTTGTCGCGGGAAGCGCGGGCGTAGTCTGACGCAATCCGATCACGGATCATTTCCTTGAGCTTGTCGAGGCTTTCGAAGCCGAGCCCCTTCGCGAACTCGTCGTCGATTGCGAGCGCCTCGCGCGCAGCGATGGCCTTCACCGTCACGTCGAAGTCGCCGGTCTGGCCTGCGAGTGCGCGGACCGCATAGGCCTCGGGAAATGTCGCCTGAATGACGCGCTTGTCTCCGGCCGAGACGCCAAGAAGCTGCTCTTCGAAGCCTGGAATGAAGGTATTGGAGCCGAGCACGACCTCAATGTCCTTGCCCTCACCGCCCTCGAACGGCGCGCCCTTGATCGTCCCGGTGAAATCGACGGTGACGCGGTCATGGGTCTCAGCCTTCGCGCCCTCAGGCTTCTGCGTATAGGTGCGGCGCTCTTCGGCCAGGCGGTCGATCGCAGCGTCGACCTCGGCCTCCTCGACGTCAGTGACCAGGCGCTCGAGCGTGATCTGCGAGAAGTCGCCCACTTCAAATACGGGCAGCACTTCGAGCGCGACCTTGAAATTGAGATCGCCGCGCGCCTCCAGCGCCGCGTTGATCACGGCCTGATCGGTCGGCAGTTCGACCTTCGGCTCGCGCGCGAGCCGCAGACCGTTGTCGTCCACGATTTTCTTGTTGGCGCTGGCGATCGCCTCCTGCACGACATCGGCCATCACCGACTTGCCGTAGACCTTGCGCAGATGTTCGACCGGCACCTTGCCGGGACGGAAGCCATTGATGCGGACCTTCGTTTTGAGCTCGGCCAACTGGCCGTTCAGCTTCGCCGCAAGGTCGCTCGCCGGCAGAGAAATGTCATACTCGCGCTTGAGCCCCTGGCTCAGCGTCTGTGTCACCTGCATTGTCCAATCCGCCTTATACTCTTAGCCAAGGCATCCCTTAGCCGATTTTTCCGGCGTCGCCAAAACGTCATCTTCGACCGGCGACGATCGCGTATCGTTCGGCGCCGCTCCGTTAAGAGACCGCCCCCGCGGGCTCTAGGACTGGTGCGGGCGGAGGGACTCGAACCCCCACAACTTGCGTCACCGGAACCTAAATCCGGCGCGTCTACCAATTCCGCCACGCCCGCGGTCGACGCCGCTCGGCGAGCGCGCATCATGCTTCGGGCGCGCTCTATACCAGCTTGCCTGTCAGGCGCCACAGAAAAAAGCATGACGACTATTGGGGCAGTCACGTCATCCGGAGCTGCAAAGGCTTGTGCAGCGGAGGAAATGAGCGGTTGCGCGACCCGCGCGCTGGGCTAGAACGCCGAGCCACATCGCGCGGACGAGACCGTGGCGACGCGAGGAATGACATGAGGCGCCAGAGGAACACGCCGCCGACGCTCATGCTATCTGCCCGGGCCGCCACCCGTCGCGCCGCGGGGCGATCATGATTCCGACGCGCCGTGCGGTTCTGGCCGGCGGGCTTTCCGCGGCGGCGTGGAGATTGATCGCCCGCGCTGAAACCCCTGCCCTGACGGCGGACGGCTTTCTCCTCTTCGAGGCCGGCCCCTCCCGGCATCCGCTCGCTCCGCCGCCGGCCGATCCGGCCGCGACGCTCTCTTACGCGGGGGCGACGCCGGGACCACTTCTTCGCCTCAAGAAAGGCGAGGAGTTGAAGCTCAGGCTGGTCAACAAACTCGCCGAGCCGACCGCGTTGAACTTTCCTGGACTGCGCACGGCCAACGCCAGCGCCGGCTACGGCGGGCTGACCCAGCCGCGCCTTCAGCCGGGCGGAAGCTCCGACATCCGTTTTGCGCCGCCCGATTCCGGCTTCAATCTCTATCTGCCGCATGCCGGATTGATCGACGCCGGCCAGCAGGGGCGCGGCCTCTTCGGCCCGATCATTGTCGAGGAGGTCAATAAGGTCGACGCCGATCAGGACGTCGCGGTCGTGCTGTCGGACTGGAACCTCGGCGAGCGCGGGCAGATCAAGGACGACTTCGCCGACCCTGCACTCGCCCGTGGGTCGGGCCGCAAGGGCGGCCTCGTCTTCGCCAATGGCGAGGCCGCACCCCTCAAGTTCGCCGCGCGGCCCGGCGCGCGCCTCCGCCTCAGGCTCGGCAACGCCGCAACCGCGCGCCTGACCAACGTCGGTATCGACGGCGCCAGGACCTTCATCGTCGCGGTCGATGGCCAGCCGAGCGAGCCGTTCGAGCCATTGCGCAACCAGTTTCCGATGGGACCCGGCGCGCGCTTCGAACTGATGGTCGACATGCCGCGCGCGGCGGGCGCGAGCGTCCGGCTCATCCTCAAGGGCGACGCAGGCGCGGCGGATCAGCCGTTCGTGACCATCGCGACGCAAGGCGAACCGCTCGCCGAACGCGCGTCGGCCCCTGGCCTTACCGCCAATCCGCTCCTGCCGGCAGAGATCGCGCTCGAGGCGGCGCGCCGCTACGATTTTGCCCTGAGCGGCGGCGGCGCGGCGCCCTTCGCGCTGAACGGCGCGACCTTCGTGGACTGGTCGCCGAAGCCCGCCTTCGTCATTCCGCGCGGCGCGCCCTCGGTGTTTGCGATCGCCAACAAGACCGCGGTCGTGCAGGCGATCCGCCTTGGCGGCCATGTCGCGCGCTTGCTGCACTCCATGGACGACGGCTGGGAGCCCTATTGGCGCGACACCGTTCTCATCCAGCCCGGCCGCACCGCCCACATTGCTTTTGTCGCCGACAATCCGGGCAAATGGCCAATCGAATCGACGATTCCCGAACATCGCGCGGCGGGGGTCGGCGGCTGGTTTCAGGTGGGGTGAGGGCGAAGATCCTGTCAGCAGGGAGAAACAGGGAGAAATGCGCCCTCCCGATCCAATTTCGCAGCAAAAAGACCTTTGCGATCAATCCCTTGCGCAAAAATCACCGCGCGCGCAACAGGACGATTACAGGGAGAACATTCGCGCATGACAGAGTCATATCAGGTGGGGATAGAGTTCCCGCGGCTTCGACCGCCCAGTCGCCTGTCACGCCGCCGATCCGAAAAGGCGACGATCCCAGTAGACCGGTTGATGCAGGCTCGCCTCGACCAGCCGAAACTCGGCATGCGCCGGGTTGATCATGATGTTGTTGTCGAGCCGGGCGACAACGCTTGGCGCAATGAGGACGAGGCTCCGTTTCTGGTCGAACCATTGCTCGCCGAATTGCCGGCTCACTGTCGAGGGCAGGCTGTCCCACCCCGGCAGGCTCGGCGGAGAAAAGACCTCATAGGAAAGGCCCCGGGGAATCGTAATTTGAACATAGTGCTGGTTGGGCGGCAGTCGCCCGCTGCCACGGACCAGCTTTTCCAGCAACGCTGTCGAATAATGCTCGCTCGAATAGATGAGCGGGCTTCCTGGCGTATTCCATCGTCCCGGAGCCAGGGACGAGCCGGTCGCGTCGAAGATCGGATGAGCGCCTCGTGGATCGCCGATACGGAACGAAGAAAGTGTCCGATCGAGGATCTGCGCGGTCACGCCGCCGTGCCGTATTTGAGACCGCCGAGAACGTCGACGACGAGTTCCGCGCCGAACTCGCTCTGAATCACCAGATCGATCGGCCGTTTGTCTTCCGCCATCGGGTTGGGACGAAACAGGAAATCCCGCGCCTCGTCGTCGCTGCCCCAAACGTCGCGCGCGACGCTCCACACCTTGGCGAGGCGCGCCAGTCTGGCCCCCTCCTCCGGCGACAACCTGTTGGTCGCCTTTCGCCGCTCGAGCGTGGCCTTGGGAACCAGCCGGTATTTGAATTGCGCGTCGTCGGGCGCAACGAGGCCCGCAACCTTGTCGACGGCCTTGACCGGCAGCCCGTGCTCGATACGGATGATCAGCGCGACGAGTGAATGAGCCTCCGAGGACTTCCCCGGAAGGCCCAACGACACCCGAACGTCGCTCAACTCAAACATCATTTCGCTCCGCCTCATCCGAGGCAGAATATAGTCTCATCTGAGGCCGAGGTCAAGGCGCGCGCCGTCTCGCAGGATCCCACGTCCGCGCCAGCGCCCACAAATCCCGGCCCTCAGTTGACTTCGAACGGGGCGAACTGCAAACTTTCACGTGGGATTATCGAGGAGACGCAAGCCATGACGGGCAAGAAAATACTGATGCTGGTCGGCGAGTTCAGCGAAGAATACGAAATCTTCGTGTTCGAACAGGCGATGCACGCCGTGGGGCATAAGGTCGACGTCGTCTGCCCTGACAAGAAGGCAGGCGACAACATCAAGACGTCGCTGCACGATTTCGAGGGCGACCAGACATACACGGAGAAGCCCGGCCATCTCTATACGCTCAACAAGACCTTCGCTAAGGTGAAGCCCGAGGAATATGACGCCGTCTATGTCGCCGGCGGGCGCGGGCCGGAGTACATCCGGATCGACACGCGCGTTCAGGCAATCGTTCGGCACTTCCACGAGGCGAACAAGCCGATCTTCACGATCTGCCATGGGGTTCAGGTTCTCATTGCAGTCGAGGGCGTCGTGAAGGGCCGGCGCGTGGCGGCGCTGCAGTATTGCGAGCCGGAAGTGCGCCTCGCGGGCGGCATTTATGTCGACGTCGAGCCTACCGGCGCGTGCGCGGACGGCAACCTCATATCCGCCAAAGGCTGGCCGGGGCTGGCCGCGTTCATGCGCGAATGCCTGAAGGCGCTCGGGACCTCGATTCGTCACGGCGAGACGGTCAAAGGACCTGTCCGCAAGGTCGCGTGAGACCGCGCCGGCGCATCGACCTTCGAGTTGAGATGCGCAGGCCGCGTTACCCCGCGGGAGTAGCGGCCCTCGGTACTCCCGGGGTGATCCGACAAGCGCGGCTCTTCGCGGGCGCCATTCGATAGGGCCACGCCATCTGGCTTCGTGAGACTACGACCGAGATAGACGAATACGGATGAGGGACGTGGCCAAAGCAAAACAGTGGATGCGGGTGACCCGCGCGGCCCGCCCTCAGCCGCCAGGCGAGGCGGAGAAGCAGGTGATCGTCGCGGCTTGCGAGGCCTTCATCAGCGATGTCTTGAAGCCGCGCTTCCTGCCGCAGATCAGGCCGACCGAATGGAACTATGTGATCGACGTCCATGGCGCGTGGGCGGCGGGGCGATATCGCTTCATGCAACGCTACCGGTCGGGAATGGAACACAATAGTGGGGAGGAATTCGATGCGCCGTTCGCCCGCATCGACCGCATGGGGCCGGACCGCTTTGATATCTACTGGATGCGGCACACCGGCAAATGGTGGCGGCTCCACGTCGGCTTGACACTTGCCGAGGCGCTTCGAATCCTCGAAACGGATGGTGTCCTGCATCCCGTCTGACCCCCGCCACGGTGGCCGCCTCCATGAGCGAATACCAGTACTACGAATTCACGGCGATCGACCGTCCGCTTGGCGGAGCGGATCAGGACGCCCTGCGGGCTTTGTCGACCCGAGCGCGGATCACGGCCACAAGCTTCACGAATTCGTATGAATGGGGCGACTTCAAGGGCGATCCGGCCGGGCTGATGGAGAACTGGTTCGATTTACATCTCTATCTGGCCAATTGGGGCTCGCGCCGGCTGATGATCCATTGGCCGGCGCGTCTGGTCGATCGGCATCTGCTCGGCGCCCTTCTCCGCGAGGTCGATTGCGCCACGCTCCGCAGCGCCGGCCAGAACCTGATTCTGGATATCGGTATCGACGAAGCGGAATCCGAGGACTGGGATGATGGCTCGGGTTGGCTGGCGGCGCTCGCGCCGTTGCGCGCTGACGTTCTCGGAGGCGACCTGCGGCTGTTCTACCTCCTCTGGCTGAGGGCGGTCGAGGCAGACGTGTTCGAGCCGGACAAACTGGAGCCCATCCCGGGAATCGGGCCGATGACTGGCGCTCTCGATGCCTTCGCCAACTTCTTCAACATTGATCGCGACCTCATCGCGGCGGCGGCCGAGCGCTCCGCCGACCCGCTCGCGGGCCAGCCAGCGTCATCAAAGGCGATCAGGCCGATAGTCGCCGCGATGACCGACATGGAAAAGACCGACCTGCTCGCGCGGTTGTTCGACGGCGATGCACATGCGGCGAGCCGACTGCGCTCGTTTGTCCGTCAGCGTCTGGTGTCTGAAATCGACGCCCCGCTCGGCGCCGCGCGCACGGTTGGCCAATTGCGCGCCCGCGCCGAAGCGATCCGGCACGCCCGCGAGCGCGCCCAGGCTGAAAAGGCCGCCGTCGAGCAAAGACGGCGCGACGAGGAGGCCGAGCGGGCGCGCCGCGCACGCCTCGAAGCCATCTGCCGGCGCCGCGAAAGCGTCTGGCGCGAGATCGAGGTCGAGATCGAGCGCCGCAACGCGACTGGATATGACAAGGCTGCCAGCCTACTCTTCGGTCTTCGGGCGATATCCGAAAAAAAGGCGCGCCCGAGGACTTCGTCCGTCGCCTTCAGGAGATACGCGACCGCCATGCCCGCAAGGAGCGGTTCATCGAACGGCTGGCGAAATTGGGATAGCATAGCGGGTCGTCGAGTAGGTTGGCGGGTGGGACCGGCCGGAACGTGTTGACGATCATTCCATGGCGTACCCGAGCGCCCGATAGACTGGGACATGCTGGAGACGGTGCGGCGGAACCGGGCGCTGCCGATCGCCCGCGCCCGGGCACGAGCAAGCCCGCGCCGTTCGACGTGGTCGTCGTCCACTCGTTCAGCCGGTTCTTCCGCGATCAATTCGAGCTGGAGTTCTACGTCCGTCGGCCGGTGAAGAACGGCGTCAAGCTCGTCTCGATCACCCAGCAGATGGGCGACGATCCGATGCACGTCATGATGCGGCAGATCATGGCGCTGTTCGACGAGTGCCAGTCGAAGGAGGACGCCAAGCATGTTCTCCGTGCCTTGAAAGAGAATGCGCGGCAAGGCTTCTGGAACGGCTCGTTTGCCGCCGACCGGCTATCGTGTCATCGCGGCCGAGCACCGCGGCGCCGAGGTCAAGAAGAAGCTGGAGATCGATCCGTTGCACGCGGATACGCTGCGGCTCGCCTTGGAGGGCGATGGCACGACCGGCCAGTTGGGCGTCAAGAACATCGTCAGCTACCTCCGCTTGCTCCAGCCCGAACGGCTGGAGGCGATCCTCGACCATCTCCGCGCGCTCGCCCAGCGGGTCGAGGTCGCCGAGGGCGGGGCGCCGATCGACGGATCGAAGTCGCGGTTGCTCCAGACCCCTTGTGGCGAACGGTGGCGTAAACACCGTGCCCACTCAGGGACTGAAGTGGCGGAGACGGAGGGATTCGAACCCTCGATAGGGCTTTACAACCCTATAACGGTTTAGCAAACCGCCGCCTTCAGCCTCTCGGCCACATCTCCGACTGCGCAGGGCGCGATCGAGATATGCCCGACGGCGCCAGCCATTGCAAGCACTCTCCCCTTGCCTAACGGGCGCGCTGGCCGAACAGGACCTTGCGCGCCGCTTCGTCCTTCGAGAGGTCGCGCTCCTGCCGGCCCGGAATGTCGAGGGCAAGCCCGCGCTGGACTCCCGGCCGCGCGAGCAATGCATCGAGCCAGCGCGCGAGATGCGGGAAGTCCGTGATCTCCTGACCGTAGCGCTTCCAGCCCCTGGTCCAGCCGACGCACGCCATATCGGCGATCGAATAGGCGCCAGCCAGATATTCGTAACCCGCCAGGCGATGGTTCATAACGCCGAAGAGCCGGTTCACCTCGTCGGTGTAGCGGTCGATCGCATACGAAATCTTCTCGCTCGCGTAGATGCGGAAGTGATTCGCCTGGCCAGCCATGGGCCCGAGACCGCCTATCTGCCAGAACAGCCACTCGCTGACCGCCACTCGCTCCCGCGCGCTCTCGCCGCGGAAGCGCCCTGTCTTGTTGGCGAGATACTGCAAAATCGCGCCAGACTCGAACACCGAAATCGGCTCGCCGTCAGGTCCGTCCGGATCGACGATCGCCGGCATGCGGTTGTTCGGCGAGATGGCGAGAAAGGACGGCTCAAACTGCTGGCCAGCGCTGATATCGACGCCGCGCACCGTATAAGGCAGGCCGCACTCTTCCAGCATGATGGAGATCTTCCACCCGTTGGGAGTCGGCCAATAATAGAGGTCAATCGGCTTTGCGGATCGAGTCATGCGCCGCTCGTCTTGCCACACGACGCCGCGTGCGGTCGAGGGCCGGCGCTCAACAATAACGCCGGAGGCTATCACCAAACAATGCGCTCAATCGCGGCGTCTTGGCAACCCGACCTCAGGCAGACCCGCGCGCAGGCGGATGAGCGCCACCACACGGTTCCTCTTCCGGCCGTCACAACCCACCGCCGTGGCTCCCTCAGTGGAAACGCAACGATAAGCGCGACCGCGGCCGATCAGGCTCGGTTCGTCCGCCAGAGCCGAGCCTGATCAACCGCTACGCCAACGCGCAAGAGGATCACGTCTGCGGCGGCATCTCGGACGACGGAGGAGCCGGGGCGGCCTTCTTGCGCTTAGCAGGAGCGCGCTTCGCCGCCGACTTTTTCGCGGCAGTCTTCTTCTTCGCAGCCGTCTTCCTTCCGGCGGACTTCTTCGCGGCGCCTTTCTTTACCGCGCCTTTGCGCACAGCCTTCTTGGCGACGACCTTACGCGCGCTCTTCTTCGCAGCGACCTTTTTTGCGGGCCTTTTCTTGGCGGCGGATTTCTTCGCCGTCTTTTTGGTAGCAGCTTTCGCCATGTGTTGCGTCCCTCTCATTCGCCTGCCTTGCGCACGAATTCTTCGCGCTATGCAGGAGCGTGAGCGAAGGTACATTCGTTTTGATTCCGCGCAAGAGTTCAGGGTCCCCAAAACGTCTGCACAACAAGATGACTATCGAATTATCGCGCGCATAACGCCATCCCTGCGAGGGTCTACGGCCGAGCGCGCGAACAACGCGCGTGCATATCGACGTCGTCGTTCGTTCCTGTCGTCGACGCCGCCGCGTTTTGCCTCAACGAGATTGAAGCTTCTTTGAGTCGCTTGGATTCCCAAGCCTCTCCGAGGATCGAAGCATGGTGCGAGAAAGCATGTTCGCATGTGCCAGCGCCGTCGCATGACCAGCGAATCCCGCGGTATCGCCCAAGTCTACGAGCGCACGGGCGTGTCAAATCGAAACGGCGCGCGCGCGGATCGCAATCGAATTTTTCTTGGGACAAGTCGTCGCATTTTCGTTGCGACAGCGCGAATCTGCAACGCCTCTCTCGCGTGAGGCGTCGCGAATCACCCGATTCGCGAACAGCGAATCACCGAGCCTCAGATGCCGAGTCCTCGCTTCAACGCTTCGCTGACGGCCTGAGGATTGGCCTTGCCGCCCGTCGACTTCATCACCTGACCGACGAACCAGCCTAACATACCGGGCTTCGATTTCGCCTGTTCGGCTTTGTCCGGATTGGCGGCGATGACGGCGTCGACCGCGCGATCGATCACGCGGGCGTCGGTGACTTGCCGAAGTCCGCGCGCCTCGACCAGCGCGCGCGGTTCCGCACCGCGGTCGTCGCCCACCAGCATGACAAGAAGGTCTTTGGCGATCTTGCCCGAGATCACCCCCTCGGCGATGAGATCGACGAGGGTCGCCAGCGACGCCGGGCTCAAGCCAGCTTCGGCAACCGGGATGCCCTGCGCGTTCGCATGCGCCGCGAGATCGCCCATCAGCCAGTTGGCAACCGCCTTCGCGTCGCGCTTCATGCCGTCGTGATTGACCGCGCTCTCAAAAAAGTCGGCCGTCTCGCGCTCGGCGACAAGGACCGAAGCGTCATAGGGGGAGAGGCCGTATTCGGCCATGAAGCGCGTCTTCTTGGCGTCGGGCAACTCGGGCAAAAAGGCGGCGAGCGCGTCCACGTACTCCGGATCGAGTTCAAGCGGAAGCAGATCGGGGTCGGGAAAATACCGGTAGTCGTGCGCCTCCTCCTTGGAGCGCATCGAGCGCGTTTCACCGCGCGTCGGATCGAAGAGCCGCGTTTCCTGTTCGATCGTTCCACCGTCTTCGAGAGTTGCGATCTGCCGGCGCGCCTCCGTCTCTATCGCCTGACCGATGAAACGAATCGAGTTGACGTTCTTGATTTCGCAGCGCGTGCCGAGCGGCGTCCCCGGGCGGCGGACCGAAACGTTGACGTCGGCGCGGAGGTTCCCCTTCTCCATGTCGCCGTCGCACGACCCGATGTAGCGCAGGATCGTGCGCAGCTTGCCGACATAGGCCTTGGCCTCGTCGGCCGACCGCATGTCTGGCTTGGAGACGATTTCCATCAGCGCGACGCCAGAACGATTGAGATCGACCAAGCTCATCGTTGGGGACTGGTCATGCAGCGACTTTCCGGCGTCCTGCTCTAGATGCAGTCTTTCGATGCCCACTTTGATGGAATGTTCCGGCGTCAGGTCGACCTGAATCTCGCCCTCGCCCACAATCGGGCTCTTGTACTGCGAAATCTGATAGCCCTGCGGCAGATCCGGGTAGAAATAGTTCTTGCGGTCGAAGACCGAGCGATGATTGATCCTCGCCTTGAGTCCGAGGCCAGTTCGAACCGCCTGCGCCACGCATTCGCGGTTGATCACCGGGAGCATCCCCGGCATCGCCGCATCGATCAGCGAGACATGCGAGTTGGGCTCCCCGCCGAAGGCCGTCGAGGCCCCGGAAAACAGCTTCGCTCGCGACGTCACCTGAGCGTGAACCTCAAGTCCGACGATCACCTCCCAGTCGCCCGTCGCGCCCTTTACCAGCCTTGCCTTCGCTGGATCCGTCCTCATGTCAATGACCTCGGTTTTCGAGAACAGTGCGCTCAGGCCCACCACGGCGCCGGCAGAGGCGTGCGCCCAGCGGATCGCTCGAGCGCCTCGCCCAGTGTGAACAGCGTCTCTTCATCGAACGGGCGCCCGATCAGCTGCAGCCCGAGCGGCAGGCCCTCGCTCGAAAGCCCGGCAGGAGCGACGAGTCCGGGGAGGCCGGCCATGTTGACCGTCACCGTGAAGACGTCATTCAGATACATCTCAACCGGATCCTGTGACCCCTTCTCGCCGATGCCAAATGCGGCTGAGGGCGTCGCAGGGGTCAGGATCGCATCGACGCCCTCTGAAAACACGCGTTCGAAGTCACGCTTGATGAGGGTGCGGATCTTTTGCGCGCGCACATAGTAGGCGTCGTAATAGCCAGCGGAAAGCACATAGGCGCCGATCAGCAAACGGCGCCGGACCTCGGGGCCGAATCCTCTGGCGCGGGTCTTCTCGTAGAGGTCCGAGATGTCGGCCGCGGGCTCGCGCAAGCCGTAACGGACGCCGTCATAGCGCGCCAGGTTGCTCGAAGCCTCGGCAGGAGCGACAATATAATAAGCAGGCAGGGCGTGTCGCGTGTTGGGTAGGCTCACGTCGACCACCTTTGCGCCGGCTGTTCGCAGCCACTCGGCGCCAAGCGCCCACAGCGTCTCGATTTCGGCATTCATGCCCTCCAGGCGATATTCCTTCGGCACCCCGATCGTCAGGCCTCGAACCGATCTGCCGACAGCCTCTTCGTAATCCGGAACGGCGGCGGGCGAGCAGGTGGAGTCTTTCGAGTCGGGACCCGCCATCGAGCGCAGCATGATCGCCGCATCGCGCACGGTACGGGCGAGCGGTCCCGCCTGATCGAGCGATGATGCGAACGCCACCATCCCCCAGCGCGAGCAACGTCCGTAGGTTGGCTTGATGCCAACGACACCCGTAAAGGCGGCCGGCTGACGGATCGAGCCGCCGGTATCGCTGGCGGTCGCCGCCAGGCAGAGTCTCGCGGCCACTGCGGCCGAAGAGCCGCCGGAGGAACCGCCCGGCGTAAGCAGACCGCGCTTGCCGTTCGCCAGCGCGGCGCGCGCTTGGTCGCGACCCCAGTTCGGCGGCAGCCAAGGCGACGCGACAGGCCCATAGCATGACGTCTCGTTCGACGAGCCCATAGCGAACTCGTCCATGTTCAGTTTGCCGAGCATCACCGCGCCATCACGCCACAGATTGGCGGTGACGGTAGACTCGTAGGTCGGCTTGAAGCCATCGAGAATGTGGCTGCACGCTTGCGTATGCACGCCCTTTGTGGCGTAGAGATCCTTCACCCCGATCGGTAGCCCCTCCAGGAGTCCGCCTTCGCCCTTGGCGAGGCGCGCGTCGCTCGCTTTGGCCAT
The DNA here is from genome assembly GCA_019237215.1 of Hyphomicrobiales bacterium. GTDB lineage: Bacteria > Pseudomonadota > Alphaproteobacteria > Rhizobiales > Xanthobacteraceae > VAZQ01. The sequence continues at coordinate 49,716 of JAFAHL010000386.1, forward strand.
CCGCAACGCCCTGTCCGCCGTCGTCACTATATAGGCGTTAAGCGCTTTGGCCCGCCCCATCGCTTCAAGATGGGCCGTGGTGATCTCGATGCTCGAAATCGCTCGGGCCTTGAGCTGATCGCGCGCCTCGGCGAGCGTCAGGGACGTCAGATCGGTCAAGTGTGTTCCTTGGAGAGTCGCCTTGCCGGGAAGTCGATCACTCGATTACTCTTGGCACGAGAAAGAAGCCGTCTTCAGTCAGTGGCGCGTTGGCCAGCACCTCATCCGCAATGCCGCCGTCGGTGACGACGTCGTCACGCATCGGCAGGCGCATCGGGATCACCGACGTCATTGGTTCGACGCCCTCGACGTCGACCTGCTCCAAAGCCTTTACGAACTTCAGAATCGCGTTGATTTCGCCTTGCAGATTCGGGATCTCCGCTTCGCTCACCCCGATCCGCGCCAAATGCGCGATGCGGCGAACCTCGCTGAGATCGACGGACATCGAACACTCCTCCGAGCCTGAGAAAATGAGGCGCGGCCCCTATACATCGCCGACATTTTGCGCGCAAACGCCTTCCGCGAACGCGTTGGCGCTCGGCGTTCGACTTGCTTGGCGCCCCATGCTAGCCGCTGCGTATGAACCCTACGATCGATCTCGAAGATCTGGCTTTGCGCCTTCCTGCGAAGGCCCGCCTGATTGGCCTCGATTTAGGAACCAAAACGATCGGACTGGCAATTTCCGACGTCGAACGCCGGCTGGCGTCGCCCTTGAGAACGCTGCCGCGCGGCGCATTTAGAAAGGACGCCGACGCGCTGGTCGCGATTTTCACAGAATTCGAGATCGCCGGCGTGATTCTCGGCCTGCCGCTCGACTTGGAGGGCCGGGACGGCCCACGCGCGCAATCGACGCGCGCTTTCGCGCGAAACCTTTCCATGCGCACGGCTCTTCCCATCGCGTATTGGGATGAACGTTTTTCGACTGCCGCCGTCACGCGATCCCTGATCGCCAATGACGTGTCACGCACGCGCCGGGCGGAAGTCGTCGACAGGATGGCGGCCGCCTATATCTTGCAGGGCGCACTGGACCGGCTCGCCCGGTTGAGGCCAAACGCGGGTGACCTGTCGTAGCCCTTCCGGGGAGGTGACCTATCGTAACTCTTTCATAATGTTATTGCGGTCGACTTATGTTTTTGAGATGAAGGCTCGACGCGAGTTGACATCGCTCATACCCGGATCGAGTTTGTAGACGTGCTCAAAGCTCTCGTCGAGCGGCGGGATTGGCCCTAAACCGATCTCGTTTTTGTCCTACGGATCGTGTTGTCGAATGGCCGGCGAAAGTGGGTTCCCGAGACGAAGGCGCGCAGGCCGCGGGCGGGACGCCGTCGACCCTCAGCCCACGGGCACGAGTCGATCGGAGAATCCCCCCAGCATCGCGCCAAAAGAGGCGTTCGACGTCGCCCGCTACGTGACCGACATGTCTGCCCAGTTGGAGGCGATGGCGATCGCGGCGCGTCTCGACCTTCTCGCCTATTTCCTCGGAATGGCCAAGGCGGAGGGCGACCTGTTCCTTCGGACTCAGAGCGGGTCCGATAGCGCTTCCGACGATTCCGGGGAGTCCGGAGCCGCCGATCCAATCTCCGATAACGACGACACTATAGAGTGACGCCATGTGCGGCGTCCGCTTATCCCGCCCCGTCTCGCGCCGGCCGGAGCGCGACCCGATCCCCGCCGGAAAACTCCACCCGTCCGGCCAATTCGAGTTCCATCAGGGCGACGCGAACTTCGCGAGTCGAGGCTTCCGCCGCCCGGGCTAGTTCATCAAGCGAGATCGGGGAGGGACCAAGCAGCCCGACGATCCGGCCTCGCGCGCCCCCTCCCTCGTCATAGGGCCGACAAACGCCGACCAGGTCGTCAAAATCCTCGCCCGGACCGGTGCGGGGCGTCGCTTCAGGATCGGCGAAAAAAGGCGACTGTTCGCCCCACAGCGGCTCGTTGTCGCCGCCGCTTTCGTCTAGAGAGGCGAAGACGTCGCTCGAGAGCGTCGGCTCGAGCGCGCCGAGCACATCGTCCACGTTCGTGCAGATCGTCGCGCCCTGCTTGAGGAGATCGTTCGTCCCCTCGGCGCGTGGATCAAGGGGCGAGCCGGGCACCGCGAACACCTGACGGTTCTGCTCGAGGGCGAACTTTGCGGTGATGAGCGAGCCCGAGCCGCGCGCCGCCTCGACGACGACGGTCCCCAAGGCCAGCCCGGAGACGATACGGTTGCGTCGAGGAAAGTCCCGACCCCGCGGCTCCCACTCGATCGGCATTTCCGAGACGACCGCGCCGAATTCAACTATTCGCGCGATCAGCGGCACGGCTTCGCTGGGATAGGGCTTCGCATGCCCCCCAGCGAGCACGCCGAGCGCGCCGGTCTCGAGACTCGCGGCGTGCACCCGCTGATCGATGCCCCGGGCGAGCCCCGAGACGACAACATAGCCCGCCCGGCCGAGCCCGCGCGCGAGCCGGTCGGCGAAGGTCAGCCCCGCCGCCGAAGCGTTGCGTGATCCGACGATCGCCACCGCCGGCTGCTGCAGCGCCTCTTCCCGGCCGGCGAGAGCCAGGACCGGCGGCGCCGAATCGATCTGGCGCAGAATCGGCGGGTAGTCCGGTTCGCCGAGCGCGACAAATCGCACGCCGAGCTTCCGCGCCGTGTCGAGCTCCCGCTGGATCTCCTCGGCCGAGGCTACCCGGATCGGGCGCGCCGCCCCGCCGCGGCGGGCGAGTTCAGGCAGCGCCTCGAGGGCCGCCCGCGCGCCGCCGCAACTGTTGAGAAGCGCCCGAAAGGTCCGCGGCCCGACGTTTTCCGAGCGAATGAGGCGCAGCCAGTCGAAGCGCTGCTCGTCAGAGAGTTTTGGGGCTTTCGGGTTCCTCGTCATCGGCTACCGTTGCCCGATCTTCGGCTCCGAGCCATTGAGAAGCCGGCCGATGTTGGCGCTGTGCTTGAACCAGACGAGGGCGGCGAGCGCCCAGAAGACAAGCGCTGCCTCTTCGAGCCCGATCGCGAGCGCGACCATGGGCGAAACGGCTGTCGCCACAAGCGCGGCGGCCGACGAATATCGCGTGACGGCGGCGACCGCGAGCCAGACGAGCCCGAACACGATCGCCGCCGGCCAGGCGACCCCGATGAGGCCGCCGAAAAATGTCGCGACGCCTTTGCCGCCGCGAAAGCGGAGCCAGACAGGATAGAGGTGGCCGAGGATCGCGCCGGCCCCGGCCGCGAGCGCCGCTTCGGGACCGAAGGCCCAGGCCGCGAGGACAACGGCGAGCGTCGCTTTGAGCGCGTCGAGCGCAAGCGTCGCTGCAGCGAGGTCCTTTCGCCCGGTCCTCAGCACGTTGGTCGCGCCGATGTTGCCCGAGCCGATGGACCTCAGATCGCCGGCCCCCGCGAGCCGCGTCAGAACGACGCCGAACGGGATCGCGCCCAGGAGATAGCCGAGAACGAGGCCCAGGGCCGCGCCGTAGGAAATCCCGACCATCCGCTCAAAGCTCCGGCGACGGCGTCTTGTTTCGTCTTTAAAGACTATTCGTGGGCGACCCGCCCGGCAACCAGCGTCAGCTTCACCCGGCCTTCCAGCCGGGCAGCATCGAAGGGCGTATTGCGGCAACGCGAATGGAGCTCGGCCGGATCGAGCACATAGGGGTCGTCGGGATCGAAGCGGATCACGTCCGCCGGGGCGCCGACCGCGAGCCGCCCGACCGGAAGCTTGAGGATTTCCGCGGGGCGCAGCGTCATGGCGCGGATCAGCCGCGGCAGGCTGACATGGCCTCCGGCGGTGAGGCGCAGGCTCGCCGACAGCATCGTCTCGACGCCGATCGCGCCGGCGGCGGCCTCGGCGAATGGGAGGCGCTTCGTCTCCACGTCCTGCGGATCGTGGTCGGATGAGATGACGTCGATGGCGCGTGCGTTCAGGGCTTCGACCAGCGCCATGCGCTCCTCTTCCGAGCGCAGCGGCGGCGTGAGCTTGAGGAAGGTCCGGTAGTCGCCGACGTCGAGCTCGTTGAGCGTAAGAGAGTTGATCGAAACGCCGCAGCTCACGCTCAAGCCCCCCTCCCGAGCCCGCGCCATCGCCGCGAGCGAAAGCCGGTTCGAGATGAGCGCCGCGTGGTAGCGGGCGCCGGTGAGGCCGACAAGCCGCAGGTCACGTTCGAGCGCGATCGTCTCGGCCTCGCGCGGCACGCCCGGCAGGCCGAGCCAGCTTGCGCGCAGACCTTCGGCCATCACGCCTTCGCCACGCAGCGACCGGTCCTCGCAGACCGGCGCGACGAGCGCGTCGCAGTCGCGCGCGTAGGTCATCGCGCGGCGCATCGTCAGCGCCTCGGCGACCGAATGCGGCCCGTCGCTGAAAGCGACGGCGCCGGCTTCCGCGAGGAGCCCGATCTCCGCAATCTCGTGGCCCAGGAGGCCCTTGGTCAGCGCGGCCGAGGGGAAGATGCGGACCTTCGCGTCGTCGCGCGCGCGGCGCAGGATGAAGTCGACCACGGCGGGATCGTCGACGGGCGGATTGGTGTCCGGGCGCATGACGAGGCTGGTGACGCCGCCCGCGGCGGCCGCAGCGCTGGCGCTTGCGATCGTCTCGCGATGCTCGGCGCCCGGCTCGCCGACGAAGCAGCGCATGTCGATAAGGCCCGGGGCGACGACGTCGCCGGCGCAGTCGACGATGCGGGCCCCGGCGGGAACGGTATCGCGCGTGACGGCGGCGCCGACCCCGGCGATCAGCCCGTCCATGGCTATGAGCCCGCCCCGCGTCTCGGTCTCGCGCTCCGGGTCGACAAGCCGGGCGTTGAGGAGAGCGATGGGCTGAACCGGGGACACGGGGACCAGCGCTTAGAGAGCGGCGCCGGCGATTGCAAGCGATCCTGCCTCTCCTTCCCGGGCTTGACCCGGGGATCATGGAAAGAGGGCCGGGTCGAGGGCTATGCGCCTGCGCCACGGCGAAGCCTTTTCAAAGGCTTGGGCGCCTTTTTCTGTGCGACCGCCCCTGCCGTGGGGACCGAGAGCGCGGCCCGGCGCTGAGAAACAAGTGTTTTCAAAGGCTTATCGTCAAATCCTGCACTACTAAAAAAACATATAGATTTTGTTATCAATCGAGGCAAGTCGCTTTGCTGCGCCGGTCGCCTCGAACGGAAAACCACGGGATCCGCCATTTTGGCTAGAGATGTCGCTTTTTCAGAAATGGCTTCGGAGCGACGAGAGCCCTCATCCCTCAGCCTTCGGCGCCGCCTGCGGAAGAGGCTGGGGTGAAGCGAGCGCACTCAGGACACGGCCTCGCGCCGAGGCAGTTTGCGCTTGCCGCAGGCCCTGAAAACGGCTATTCGCCCGCGACGCTTCTCGCGCCCGCGTTCATTTCGCCCGCGAGAACGCGACGCGCGCCCGTAGCTCAGCTGGATAGAGCACCAGACTACGAATCTGGGGGCCGGGAGTTCGAATCTCTCCGGGCGCGCCATAAAATCAAAGACTTAGCTTGGTAGCGTGCAGACGGGAACCGGTCTTGTCTGCACTGGGTCTGCACACACGTGCGGCCTAACTGATCGAAGAACTTAGTCTTTGGTCGCCGTCGCCTGCCGCATCGCCGCGACCGCCATCGCCCGGATGTCAGGGTCGGCGCGGAGACGAGCGAGGACATGGTCGATGAGTTCGGCTGGCGTCGGCTCGCGGCCGAGCGTGTCGCAGAGGGTCTGTCTCTCACGGACCAGCCAGCGGCCCAGCGGCGTGCCAAGCTCACCATTCGCTTGGCGAGCAGGAGATCGGCATCGGTGTTCATGGATATGGATTTATGGTAGGAGACCGCCGCCGGCACGGATCGGCTGGGCATCAAGAGGTGAGTGGCCGGCGGCGGCTGTTCTTGGCACTCGGATCTTGGGCATCAAGCGACCGTTGGCCGAGAACCGTGTGACGCTACGCACGCGTTCGTCAGCGCACAACAAAGTCTCGGAGCGATCCCCCACAATTTCACCAATCATCGGCGTCGCGCCGCTGCCGGCGCTCCAAGTGCCGCGCGGTCGCGGTCCGCTCGACTTCCCGCCGCGCTTCGCAGGAAAAGGTTCTCTGCAAATTCGCACAAGCGCGGTAGACGACGCCCTCCCCGAGGGTTGGGTGTTTTTCGAGCTCGACGGCCATCGCCTCGAAGAACCTCGGCCGCTCTCGTGAATTGATCGGCGCGGCGGCGCGTTCGATGGCGGCGAACAAATGATCGGGAATCGGCAGCGGCACGGGGATCCCCCTCAAAAGGTGGTGGGAGAGAGACGATAGCGCGCAGCCCGAGGGAGTTGAACTCGCTCGGCGGCCGGTTTGAAGTGCCGCGATGTCATACTGGGTCGTCGCTCGTTGCTTGCCGCATAA
>JAFAHL010000049.1 GCA_019237215.1 Hyphomicrobiales bacterium
CCATTCGCAGGCCGGGCATTGGGTGCGCAACCGACGATCTTTGTCGGGCTTGACCCGGATGCGGTCAAACAGGGGCGAGTCGCTTTTCATGACCGATCAGTATGCGCGCGTCGCGAAGTCATCTTCAAGTCTTGACAAGCGCGTTTGGGCGTTTTCTCGCCGTGAGCCGGCATTGACCGGCGCCACCGACTGCCGCTATGCGCACACCATGGCAACGCGCGATCTCATCGTGAAGAAGTTGACCGACGCTTTCGCTCCCGCGAGCCTCGACGTGGTGGACGAATCCCACGAGCACGCTGGGCATGCTGGACATCGCGAGGGCGGGGAGACTCATTTCAGGGTATATATCGTGGCCGAGGCGTTCCGCGGGAAGAGCCGGCTCGATCGCCACCGCATGATCAACGAAACGCTTGTCGGAGAGCTCGCGGGCGGCGTCCACGCGCTCGCGATTCACGCTTCGGCACCGGGCGAAAGCAACCCGTGACATTTGCGCGCTCCGCGGCGCCAGCGCCCAACGGCCGCTCGCATGCGATCGCAGTTAGCGGCCGTGGAGGTGCGATCCGGTCGTCCGGGTCGCGGCCGCAGTACTGCGAATGGCCGCGATCTCGCGTTCCAATACACCGGCCTCGCGCCAGTCGGGCTTGCCGCCGGGAGACCATGCGGCGCGCAACATGCCTGCGGGATCTACCAGGAACTCCACGCCGTCGCTTCGACCCACGTCCTTGCCACCAAACATAGCGAGTGCCGTCGCGAGCTCGACATCGTCGGCGCGGCAGGCGGTTGCGGTCGCCACGTCCGCGACTGGGGTCACGATGGTGACGACATCGCGATCGTGCGCCGCCAATTGCGCCATGCGCTCGGTCGAACCGCGGCCCGCAAGGACGAGATGCCCGACGCGGCCGTGCAAGCGGTCGCGCGACACCGTCGAACCGTCAGGACACGCGGCGGAAAAATCCGGCGCCCGATAGCCGACATTGGTCACCTTGCCGCCCGCGCGAGCGAGGCGAGCGGCATCGGCATTCGCGCGCACGAAGTCGATCACGTTCCAGCGCGCCTCCTCGTCCAGCGCGACCGCGAACGGCGGCATGACCTCACGGATGCCGTTGGTGATCCACCAGTAGAGGTCGCCATCGGTGTGGCCGTAGACGTGGTCGGCGGTGAGGTCTGATGGCTTCACGCGCAAGAACCGGCCGGCCGGGCCGTCGCCGCGCCCCTCCCGTCCATGGCAGGAGGCGCAATGGGTCGCGAACAGTTTCGCTCCTCGGACGATCGAGCTTGCCGAATATCTTGTCGGCGCAATGTAAAAGCTGGTCGGATAGGCCTCGACGGTGGCCAAGGTCAAAGTCGGCGCAAAATGAGCAACGCAGGCGATGGCGACGGCGGTGCCCGCCGCGATCAGCCACGGCGTCAGCCGCGGGTGGGCGCGTCGTGCCTTCGCGCCGATGAGGGCCAGCATAGCGCCGCAGAGCAAGCCGCCACCGATCGCCCACAGCGCCAGCGCGAGCCTGCCACGCAGCTCCGCATCGCCAAAGGCAGCATCGCTGTAACGCACCGCGAACGGCCAAGTCGGCTGCAGTACATGCAATCCGGGCGGCGTAGTCCCGAGCGCGCCGACAATGACAAGGATGGCGAGACCGAATATCGCCTCCATCACGCTGTTGCGCGCGAGCGCGCGCAGCGCCCTGCGGGCTGCCGCAGGCGATCCATTCGCGCTGCGCTCGTGGAGCAGGGCCTCCTCGCAACGCGGCGAGGCGACGGTGAGAGCCAGCCGTGGCGTCAGCCGCAGCCGATTGATCGCAGCAATCGCGACCATCGCGAGAAAGAGCGCGACCTTTGCGAGCAAAAGCCGGCCGTAGTCGGTGCCGATCAAAGCCGGCACACTGCCGGTCAAGATCCAGCCGTTGACGCTGCCGGTCGCGATGAGCACGCCGACGCTGATCAGGCCGAGCGTCGAGAAGCGCAGGGTGGCCTCGCGCGCGAGCGCAAGCGAAATCTCCTCGCGCCTTGCCGCCGTGAGCAACAACGCAAGCGGCAACAAGCCGCCGAGCCACGCCGACGCGGCGATCAGATGCAACCCGTCGGCCGCGCGATGGAAGGTGCCGAGCCAACCGCCCGTCGCCGCGGCGTGACCGGAATGGACCAGTGCCGCGGCAAACGCGCTGGCGAGCAGCGCCGCGATCGCCCAGCGTCGGAGATCCAAATGCTTTGGAGAGAGCCAACCCAAGGCTGCGGCGAGCAACGCCGCCAGCACGAGCCGCGCGAGCCAATCGTGTCCGAAGGTGGTGTGGAGGAGCACCGTCCACACAATGCCGCCGAAAAAAGCTTCGCTCGGCGCGCGCTCGCTCATGTCCGCGGCGAGCACTAGCAGCCACGCCACCCCCGAGATCAGGGCGGCGGCGAAACCCCACCACGCAATGCGCAGCAGCCGCGCGCGCAAAGCTTCACCCTCACGCTCCATTTGCCGCATGATCGGCCCGACCACCGCGACGGCGAAGATGAGTGCGCCCGCCAGCGTCAGTGTCGCCGCGAAATGGATCGCGCGTATAAAGATGAGCGGATCACCCACCCCGTCCCTCCCGGGAGGCGAAGTGCGCCGGACTCTCGGCGAACCTATTTGCCGACGCGAAAGGTGTACTCGCCTTTGGTCGCGTGGGTGTCGACCGAGATCACGCGCCACTCGACCTTGTAGCTGCCGGACCCTAGCGGCTGCAGCGATACCTTCAACACGGTGAGATCCTCCCCGCTCACATGGGAATCGCCCTTGTCCACCTGCTTGCCGGCGGCGTCGCGCACCACGATGGTGCTGAATTTAGGCTCGAGCTGTTGGGTGAAATGAAGCGTCACCTCGGTCGGCACGACGGCGAGCGTCGCGCCGGCGGGCGGGTTGGCGCGGTCGAGATGCGCATGAGCATGGGCGGCAGCCGCGGCCGCCGAGGCGATGGCGATCACGAGTCCTCGAATGCCTGCGGAGATGGTCATGAAGCGGCCGCCGAGCCCTTCGCTAAGCCGATTTGAGCACCGGCTTGCGCACCAGCGGCGTGATGCGCAGCGCCGTGATGCGGTTCCTGTCGCGGCGCAGCACCCGAAAACGGAAGCCGTGGAAGGTGAAGGTCTGGCCGGGCTCCGGGATCGAGCGCGCCTCGTGGATGACGAGCCCGGCGACGGTCGTCGCTTCGTCGTCGGGCAGGTTCCACTCCAAGGCGCGGTTGAGATCGCGGATCGGAACGCCGCCATCGACGTTGACCGAGCCATCGGGCTGCGGCCGCACGCCAGGCACCGCGATGTCGTGCTCATCCGAG
>JAFAHL010000615.1 GCA_019237215.1 Hyphomicrobiales bacterium
TCACGCCCTTGTTGCGCACCTCGACGCTGGAAGCCGCCGCCGCCCGCGAAGCCGCACCGCCGATGTGGAAGGTGCGCATGGTGAGCTGCGTGCCCGGCTCGCCGATCGACTGCGCGGCGATGACGCCGACGGCCTCGCCGATGGAGAGTGGGCGGCCGCGGGCCAGATCGCGCCCGTAGCAGTGCGAGCACACCCCGTAACGGGTCTCGCAGGTGATCGGTGAGCGCACCTTGATCTGGTCCACGCCCTCGGTCTCGAGCAGGCGCACCAGCTTCTCATCGAGCAGCGTGCCGGTCGGGATGAGCACGTCCTTGCTGCCCGGCTTGATGATGTCCTCCGCCAGCACGCGTCCCAGCACGCGCTCGCCGAGGGCCTCGACCACATCACCGCCCTCGACCAGCGGGGTCATGGCGAGGCCGTTCCCGGTGCCGCAGTCGACCTCGGTCACCACCAGGTCCTGAGCGACATCGACCAGACGCCGGGTGAGATAGCCGGAGTTCGCCGTCTTCAGCGCCGTGTCGGCGAGACCCTTGCGGGCGCCGTGCGTGGAGATGAAGTACTGCAGAACGTTCAGGCCTTCGCGGAAGTTCGCCGTGATCGGAGTCTCGATGATCGAGCCGTCGGGCTTCGCCATCAGTCCACGCATGCCGGCGAGCTGGCGGATCTGCGCCGCCGAGCCGCGCGCGCCGGAGTCCGCCATCATGAAGATGGAGTTGAACGACTTCTGCTTCTGGCGCACGCCCTTGGAGTCGGTGGCCTCCTCCGAGCCGAGCTTCTCCATCATGGCCTTGGCCACCTGGTCGTTGGCGCGCGACCAGATGTCCACCACCTTGTTGTAGCGCTCGCCGTTGGTGACCAGACCCGAGGCGTACTGGTCCTGGATCTCCTTCACCTCGTTGTCGGCGGAAGTGACGATGCGGGTCTTCTGCTCCGGGATGACGATGTCATCGATGCCGAAGGAAACCCCGGCGCGCGTGGCGTAGTGGAAGCCGGTGTACATCAGCTGATCCGCGAACACCACGGTTTCCTTCAGCCCGAGCGCCCGGTAACAGGCGTTGATCGTGGCCGAGATCGCCTTCTTGGTCATGTCCTGGTTGATCAGATCGAACGGCAGTCCCCTGGGCAGGATCTCGAACAGCAGCGCCCGGCCCACGGTGGTGTCGACGTTGCGGACACGCTCGGTCAGCGTTCCGCCCTCGCCGCGCACGTGCTCGCGCAGCCGCACCCGGCAGCGCGCCTGCAGATCGACGCCGCGGCTCTCGTAGGCGCGGTGCACCTCGTGCACGTCGGCGAACACCATGTTCTCGCCGCGGGCGCCGACGCGCTCGCGCGTCATGTAATACAGCCCGAGCACCACGTCCTGCGACGGCACGATGATCGGATCGCCGTTCGCGGGCGAGAGAATGTTGTTGGACGACATCATCAGCGCACGCGCTTCCAGCTGCGCCTCCAGCGACAGCGGCACGTGCACCGCCATCTGGTCGCCGTCGAAGTCGGCGTTGAACGCGGTGCACACCAGCGGATGCAGCTGGATGGCCTTGCCTTCGACCAGCAGCGGCTCGAACGCCTGGATTCCCAGGCGATGCAGCGTCGGTGCGCGGTTGAGCAGCACCGGATGCTCGCGGATCACCTCTTCGAGGATGTCCCACACCTCCGGCCCCTCACGCTCCACCAGGCGCTTGGCCGCCTTGATGGTGGATGCCTCACCGCGCAGCTGCAGCTTCTGGAAGATGAACGGCTTGAACAGCTCCAACGCCATCTTCTTCGGCAGTCCGCACTGGTGCAGGCGCAGCTGCGGGCCGACCACGATGACCGAGCGGCCGGAGTAGTCGACGCGCTTGCCGAGCAGGTTCTGGCGGAAGCGTCCCTGCTTGCCCTTGATCATGTCGGCAAGCGACTTCAGCGGCCGCTTGTTGGTGCCGGTGATGGCCCGGCCGCGGCGGCCGTTATCCAGCAGCGCGTCCACCGCCTCCTGCAGCATGCGCTTCTCGTTGCGCACGATGATGTCGGGCGCGTTGAGCTCGAGCAGCCGGCGCAGACGGTTGTTGCGATTGATGACGCGCCGATACAGGTCGTTCAGGTCGCTGGTGGCGAAGCGTCCGCCATCGAGCGGCACCAACGGGCGCAGGTCCGGCGGCAACACCGGCAGCACCGTCATCACCATCCACTCGGGCTTGTTGCCGGACTCGACGAAGGACTCGATCAGCTTCAGGCGCTTGGAGAGCCGCTTGAGCTTGGTCTCGGATGAGGTGCCGGCCATCTCCTCGCGCACCTTGGCGATCTCGGCGTTGAGGTCGATGGTACGCATCAGCTCGTACACCGCCTCCGCGCCCATGCGCGCGTCGAACTCATCGCCGTGCTCTTCGATCGCCTCCAGATACATCTCGTCGGTGAGCAGCTGGCCGCGCTGCATCGGCGTCATGCCCGGATCGATGACCACGAAGGCCTCGAAATACAGCACGCGCTCGATCTCGCGCAGCGTCATGTCGAGCATGAGTCCGATGCGCGACGGCAGCGACTTCAGGAACCAGATGTGCGCGGTCGGGCTGGCGAGCTCGATGTGGCCCATGCGCTCGCGGCGCACCTTGGATTGCGTCACCTCGACGCCGCACTTCTCGCACACGACCCCACGGTGCT
>JAFAHL010000704.1 GCA_019237215.1 Hyphomicrobiales bacterium
AGCCAAAGCACGACCTTCGGAAAGAAGATCATGAAGGTGATCGTGATCAGGAAGACGCAATAGATTGGCAGCGCCGCGCGCAGCGCTTGCGAAAATCTCACCCCCACGAACTTTGACGCCATCAGCAAAACGAGGCCGTATGGCGGCGTGATCAGCCCGAATGCAAGCGTGGCGATGAGCACCACGCCCATGTGCACCGGATTGATATCCTCCGCCTGGGTCAATGCGTTCACCAGCGGCATGAAGATGATGATGGTCGGCACCGGCTCGATGAAGTCGCCGATGATGGTGAACAACAGAACGAGCAGCAGCATCGTGGCTTGCGGGTTGTTACCGGCAAGATCGGTGATCCATTCGGCGATCATGAGCGCCCCGCGCAAATACGCGAACATCCAGCCGAACGCGTTAGCAGCGCCAATGGTGATCAGCGGCAACGAAAAAATGAGCCCTGCGAGGCAGAAATCCCATGGCAGAAGCTTGATATGACCGCGGGCGAGCGCCGGGATGACCACGATGACGATCCACACGACGGCAACGACGCCGGCTTCGGTGGGGGTGAAGAAGCCGGTCAGAATGCCGCCCAGCAGTATTGCCGGGATCATCAACGGCAGCGCGGCGTCCTTGAAGGCGCGCGCGACCTCGCGAAACGGCGCGCGCGGCCGGGTCATGCCCATCGGCCCGAAGAAGTAACAGAAGATCATCAACCCGATGCCGATCATCAGGCCCGGCACGACCCCGGCCATGAACAAGCCGGCGATCGACACATTGCCAATGGCGCCGTACACCACCGCCGTAATGCTCGGCGGCACCAGCGCCGCGATGGTCGAGGCCGCGGCGATGATCGCCGCAATGAAGGGGGGACTGTACCCCTCCCGCTTCATCGGCCCGCCCAATGCGCGGCTGATCACCGCGACGTCCGCGGTCGTCGATCCCGACATCTCCGAGAAGAACATGCTGAAGACGGTGACAACCTGGGACAGGCCGCCGCGGATATGACCCACCAGACTCAGCGACAGGTTCGCCACACGCTGCACGACGTTGGCCGAGCTCATCAGCTCGCCGACCAGCAGGAAGAATGGAATCGCAAGCAGTGCCTCGTTATCCATTCCGTCGAACATTTTCTGGATGATGGCCGTCTGCGACACGTCGGTGAACATCGCGCCGATCAGCGTGCCGGCCAGAAGCGAGAACGCCACCGGCACGCCGAGATAGCCGAAAAACAGAAACAGGAATGTCATGAGCAGGACCATCAACGTACCGCTCATCTGCGACCTCCCGCTGCGGGCGCGATGCCTTCGATCGAGGCGACATGCGGCGGCGGCTCGGGCGGCTCATCGCGCGCGAAACCGTTGCGCAGGCCGTTCACCAGCTGCTCGACCGTGAACAGAGCGATAAGAACCCCGCAGATCGGGATCGCCGCGTAGAGGGAGGCAATCGGCGTCATCGAGGGCATGCGGAAGCTGGAAAAGCCGCGCAGGAAATTCAGCCAACCGAAATAGATGAAGCAGAACGCCACGGCGAGCACGACGAGACGGGTGGCGACCTCCACGATAGTCCGCGCCGTCCCGACCAGCGTGTCTGCGATGGCGGTGAGATAGAGGTGATCGTTGCGCCGTGTGGCGACCGCGGTGCCGGTGAAGATCGCGTAAATGAAGAAGGTCGAGGTCACCTCCTGCAACCACAGCCAGGGCCGACCGATCTCGCGCGTGACGATGTCGAAGATGACGGTCGTGCAAAATCCGAACAGCAGGAGGCCGCACAGCATCATCAGCACGGTTTCAAGCGGGTCGAGCGCGCGCCACTTGAGGTGACGCTGCCGCTTAAGCACCAAGCGTTCGGCGACGGCCATGATCGTTCAATGCAGACAAGAGGCCGGTAGAGGCCGGCCTCTTGCGATCAACACTTCGGATTTCCGCGCCCAGTTCAAGCGATGCCGCGGATCAAATCCTTGATCTTGGTCGCATGCGGACCGAGATCGGCCGACATCTTGTCGAGGTACGGGTCGGCGATTTTCTGGAACCCGGATTTGTCGACATCGTTGACGATCTTGACGCCGATGGACTTCAACTTGACGGCAGATTCGTGCTCCAAGGCGACCGCCTTGGCCGGCTGGTTGCTATTGACCTCGTCGGCGGCCGCCTGCACCCAGCCCTTCTGCTCGGAAGACAGGCTGTTCCATACTTTGTCGCTGACCCAGCTGAAGCTGTTGTTCGCCTCATGCTCCGTCATCGAAAGCACGGGCGCAACTTCGTAGTGCTTGTTCGCGAGATAGACGTTCACGCCGTTCTCCGCCACATCGACCACACCCGTCTGCAAGGACGTGTAAACGCTGCCGAACGGCATGTGCACGGTTTGTGCCCCATACGCCGGAAACATCGTGTCTTCGGTCGGCGTGGCCTGCACGCGGATCTTGAGCCCCTTTATATCCTCGATCTTCCTGATCTCCCGTTTCGAATACATGTTGCGCAGCCCGAGCGTGGAAAGCGCGATGATGCGCGCGCCCTGAACGCTGTCGGAGATCATCGCCTTGCAGGCCTCCGAAAGCTTGGGATCGGCCATCGCCTTGATCAGATGGCCTTCGGAGCGGAAGAGGTAGTGCAGTGACATCACACCGGCTTGCGGCGACACGGTCGCGGCATTCGCCGAAGACGAGATGCAGAACTCGATATCGCCGGATTTCACGAGCTGCAGCACCTGCGGCTCCTGTCCGAGCTGGGCGCCCGGATACTGATCGATCAGCATCGTGCCTTTGCTCAGCTCTTTGAGCTTGTTTGCAAAGATGTCGCCGAGGATGCCGTATCCGGTGGGCTTCGGCTGGTCGTATGCGAAGCGATAATGCTTCACCTCCTGCGTGCGCGCGACGTGCGGCGCTGCGACTGCCGTCGCCGCGGATGCAATTCCGCCTAAGAGAGTCCGTCTATTGATCATCATGTCCTCCCAGGTGCGTGTATTGTTCGATATGCTTTGCCCAAAGCTTACCATCTTTTACCGTCGCGAGGAGAAGCCGCCCATGTTCAATCTCCTTCGGTTCTTTTTGCTCTAGTGCGGTTGCGTCCGGCGGTGAACACCGCGGCGCGCTTGGCGAAAAAGGCGTCGATGCCCTCTTCGATATCGGGGCCGGTGAAGACCCGATGGCTGTCGGCCAGCGTGCGGCTGATCGCCTCCTGCGTCGTTTGGTTCGCCGAGTCGCGCACGCCCGCGCGGATGAGACTGAGCGCAAGCGCGGGGCGAGCGGCCAGGCACTCGGCGAGAGCAACAGCGGCGGACAGCGCCTGGCCGGCCGGCGCCAAGCGGTTGATCAAGCCAATGCGATGCGCCTCGTGTGCGTCAATCGGTTCGCCGGTGTAGAGCAGCTCATAGGCCTTCGCCGGACCGACGAGGCGGGGAAGCCGGAAGATGCCGCCGCTTCCAGGGAAGATGCCCAGCTTCACTTCGGGAAAGCCGATACGCGCAGTCTCGTCCATGATGCGAATATCGCAGGCTAACGCGATCTCGGCTCCCCCGCCGAGCGCGACTCCATTTAATGCGGCGATGACCGGCATGGGCAGTTGCTCGAGCGCCGTGAAGGCCATGTTCTCGCGGGCCAGTTTGCGGGAAACGACATCGTCGCGCACATGGGCGAATTCGCCGATGTCGGAACCGGCGCAGAACGCTTTGCTCCCCGACCCCGTCACCACGACGGCACGCACCCGCTCGTCGCCCGCAATGTCGCGGCAGGCGGAGGCGAGCTTGTCGAGCGTAACAAGGGTGGTGAGGTTGAGCGGCG
>JAFAHL010000004.1 GCA_019237215.1 Hyphomicrobiales bacterium
GGAATTCGACGTGGCGGAATTGTCGGCGTCCGAATTCATCAGCCTGATGGGCCGCGGCGATTGTCCATTCGTCGCGCTGCCGGTGTTTCCCTCGCGCGTTTTTCGATACGGCTACATCTTCATCAATACCCGCCGAGGCATCCGCACGCCGAAGGACCTTGAAGGCAAGCGCGTCGGGCTGCCGCTCTATACCCAGACCGCGGCGATCTGGGTGCGCGGCCATCTCATGCATGAATTCAATGTGGATATCGCAACCATCCGGTGGGTGGAGGGCGCCGTGGAGAAAGCGGGAGCGCACGGAAGGCCGCACGCGCCGGCGCTGCTGCGACCCGTTCAAATCGAGCGCAACGCCGCTGCCGAGCCGCTGGGAGCGCTGCTCGCGCGCGGAGCGATCGACGCCCTGATCGGATCGCGCAAGCCCGACGAGCTCGGGCGCCATCCCGACGTCGCGCGCCTATTTCCCGACTACCGCCGGCGCGAGCGCGAACTCTACCAGCGCACCAAGATCTTTCCGATCATGCATCTCGTTGCCATCCGCCGCGATCTCTACGAGCGGCAACGCTGGATCGCGCAGAGCCTCTACGACGCATTCGTGGAGTCGAAGCGGCGCGCCCACAGTCGAATGCGCTACGCGGGCTCGCTCAGCGCCATGATGCCGTGGCTGATCGACGACGTGGAGGAGATCGACGAACTGTTCGGGGGCGATGCCTTTCCCTACGGTATCGAGGCCAATCGGCCGACCTTGCAGGCGCTGGTCGCGTACATGGCCGAACAGCACTTCATCGCCCGCCCGGTGCCGATCGAAGATTTGTTCGTCCCGCTCGCCGATGCGATTTTAACGTGATCAGCCGTTTCGGATCGCTTGCCACGGCACTCGAATAAAGAAAGGGCGCCCGCAGGCGCCCCCTTGAGGTGCATCGCAACTGCGATGTTGGGAGGAGGCTACGCTGAATAGTACATTTCGAACTCGACCGGATGCGGCGTGTGTTCGAAACGGATGATCTCCTGCATCTTGAGTTCCGTGTAGGCGTCGAGGAAGTCATCGTCAAACACCCCGCCCGCTTTGAGGAAGGCGCGATCTTTCTCGAGATAGTCGAGCGCCTCGCGCAGCGAGCCGCACACGGTCGGGATTTGCTTGAGCTCCGCGGGCGGTAGGTCGTAGAGGTCCTTGTCGATGGCGGGGCCGGGATCGAGCTTGTTCTTGATGCCGTCGAGACCCGCCAGCAGCATGGCGGCAAAGGCGAGGTAGGGATTGGCGAGCGGATCCGGATAGCGCACCTCGACGCGCTTGGCCTTGGGCGAGGAGGCGAGCGGAATGCGGCACCCGGCCGAGCGGTTGCGCACCGAATAGGCGAGCAACACCGGCGCCTCGAAGCCGGGCACCAGCCGTTTGTAGGAATTGGTGGTGGGATTGGTGAACGCGTTGATGGTGCGCGCGTGCTTGAGAATGCCGGCGATGTATTGGAGCGCAGTATCCGAGAGGTCGGCGTATTTGTTGCCGGCGAAAGTGGGCTTGCCCTCCTTCCAGATCGATTGATGGCAGTGCATGCCGGAGCCGTTGTCACCGTACACCGGCTTGGGCATGAAGGTCGCGGTCTTGCCGTAGATCTGTGCGACCTGCTGCACGCAGTATTTGTAGATCTGCATCTGGTCGGCCATGCGCACCATGGGCGCAAACAGGAACCCGAGCTCGTGCTGGGCCGAGCCGACCTCGTGGTGATGCTTTTCTACCTTGCAGCCCATGCGCGCCATGGCGCCGAGCATTTCCGAGCGCATGTCCTGCGCCGTGTCCAGCGGCGGCACGGGAAAGTAGCCCTTCTTGAACCCGATGTGGTGACCGAGATTGCCGCCCTCGTAGTCGGTGTCGGAGTTGATCGGAAATTCCACCGAATCGAGCTTGAAGCCGGTGTTGTAGGGCTGCGCGACGTATTTGACGTCGTCGAAGATGAAGAACTCGGCCTCCGGCCCGAAGAAGACGGTGTCGCCCACGCCCATGGACTTGACCAACCCCTCTGCCTTCCTGGCGATCGAGCGCGGGTCGCGGTTGTAGGGCTCGCCCGTCAGCGGTTCGAGCGTGTCGCAGACCAAGACCATCGTCGTCTCGGCGTAGAACGGATCGATGCAGGCGCTTTCCGGATCGGGCATGAGCTGCATGTCGGACTCGTGGATCGCCTTCCAGCCGGCGATCGAGGAGCCGTCGAACATGATGCCCTCGCTGAACGTATCCTCCTCGATCGTCGAGACATCAGTTGTCACGTGTTGCCACTTGCCGCGCGGGTCGGTGAAACGGAAGTCGACGTATTTCACGTCGTTGTCCTTGATCATCTTCAAAGCGTCTTTGGCGGTCGTCATTGAACGGATACCTCTTTGGTGTGGCCGCGAGATCATCGAAGCCGGCGGTTCAGATGGCGTCCAGTCCGGATTCCCCGGTTCTGATCCGAATGGCTTCTTCGATGTTGGAGACGAAGATCTTGCCGTCGCCGATCCGCCCGGTTTGGGCGGCACGACGGATCGCCTCGATGGCTTTCTCGACCATGTCGTCGCCGAGTACAATCTCGATCTTCACCTTGGGGAGAAAATCGACGACGTATTCGGCCCCGCGATAGAGTTCGGTATGCCCTTTCTGCCGTCCGAAGCCCTTGGCTTCGGTAACGGTGATCCCCTGCAGTCCGACCTCTTGCAACGCTTCCTTCACTTCGTCGAGTTTGAAGGGTTTGATCACCGCCTCGATCTTCTTCATCAGATTTCCTCCCCCCGGCCTGCCAGCGGCGCGGCGCCAGCTTGGCTCCGCCCACGGTTAGCAGGGTCCGTGCCAAGCCTCGTCGAGCAAAAAAAGCGACCGCCAATCAGTCATTTAACGCCCATGGAGCAACGCGCTCCGAGTGCCGCCAACGGACCCTGGATTAGACTTTGAGCAATTTGCCTATTTTGTGATCATTTGGCGTATCCCTCGCTGCAAGCGAAGGAAATAACGCAGGGTCGCGCCCGTTCCGGCTCGGCATTAGTCTGTGGGCGATGATCGAATTGCTCACCACCGCCGAAATGGCCGAGGCCGACCGCCGCACGATCGCCTGCGGGGTTGCCGGAATCGCCCTGATGGAAAACGCCGGCCGCGCCGTTGCCGATGTGATCGCGGCGCGCCATCCCCCGGGGCTACGCGTGGCCGTGGTTGCGGGGCCTGGCAACAACGGGGGCGATGGTTTTGTCGCCGCCCGCATTCTCACCGAGCGCGGATACCGGGTGCGCGTCCTTCTGGTCGGGAGCCTCGAGCGGCTCAGGGGGGATGCGGCGTTGGCGGCGCAGCGCTGGCAAGGTCCGACGACGGCGGCTGCGCCGGCGGCGTTGATGCCGGCGGACGTCATCATCGACGCGCTGTTCGGCGCTGGTCTGGATCGACCGGTCGAAGGCGGGGCGCGCGCCATGATCGAGGCCATGAACGCGGCATCCTGCGTCTATGCGGTTGACCTGCCGAGCGGGATCAACGGCACCACCGGCGCGGTGATGGGCCTCGCGGTGAAGGCCGCGCAAACGGTGACCTTCTTTCGCCGCAAGGTCGGCCACCTGCTTCTGCCCGGCCGGCTCCATTCCGGAACCGTCCGCGTCGCCGACATCGGAATTGCCGCGAGCGTGCTCGACGCGATCAAACCGCGCATCTCGATCAACTCGCCGCCCCTGTGGGCGCGAAGCTTTCCGCTGCCAGGTGTCGACGGCCACAAATACACCCGCGGCCACGCGGTCGTGGTCTCGGGCGGGCCATCCTTCACGGGCGCGGCGCGGCTTGCCGCGCGCGGCGCGTTGCGGGCAGGCGCGGGGCTCGTCACCATCGCCACCCCGCGCGAAGCGCTCGCGGTCAACGCGGCCGCAAGTCTCGCCGTCATGGTGCGAGCGGTCGATGGTGCCGATGAACTCGCGCGCTTCCTCGATGACCCTCGCCGCAACGTGGTGCTGCTGGGACCTGGAGGTGGCGTGGGCCAGCCCATGCGCGACTTGGTTATGTCCGCGCTCAAGGGCGAGCGCGCGGTGGTGCTCGATGCCGATGCGCTCACGAGCTTTGCGCAGGAGCCGCAAACGCTCTGCGCTGCCATCAGAAGGCGGGCCAAGGCCACGGTGGTGACTCCGCATGAGGGGGAGTTCAGTCGTCTATTCAAAGCCCTGGCAGATGAATCTCTCTCGAAGCTTGAACGGGCTCGGCGGGCGGCGGAGATCTCGGGGGCCGTGGTTTTGCTCAAGGGGCCGGACACGGTGGTTGCAGCCCCGGACGGGCGCGCCGCGATTGCCGACAATGCACCCCCTTGGCTCGCCACGGCCGGCTCGGGCGATGTGCTCGCGGGCATCGTGGCCGGCTGTCTCGCCCAAGGCATGCCGGGGTTCGAGGCGGCGGCGGCGGCGGTCTGGCTCCATGGCGAGGCGGGGACTGCGGCGGGTCCGGGGCTGATCGCGGAGGACCTGCCCGAGGCCGTGCCCGGGGTCTACCAACGACTGTTCGCGCAGCTCGGTGCAGGA
>JAFAHL010000157.1 GCA_019237215.1 Hyphomicrobiales bacterium
TTTCTCACCCGATCCGCTTCCTCACCCAATCCGTTTGAGGCCCTTGGCGTATTGCTGCCAGCGCTGCACGTAGATGTCGGCGTCGCGCGTGATCGCTTGCGCGGCTTTTTCATCGAGTGTGCGGAGCACGCGCGCTGGCGTCCCCACGATCAGCGAATTGTCGGGAAATTCCTTGCCTTCCGTCACCACGGCGCCCGCGCCGACGAGGCAGTTCTTTCCGATCCTCGCGCCGTTGAGCACCACCGCGCCCATGCCGATCAGGCTGTTCGATGCGATGGTGCAGCCGTGCAGGACCACGTTATGGCCGATAACGCAATCCTCGCCGATACTGAGGGGAAAGCTGAGGTCGGTGTGCAGCACCGCGTTGTCTTGGATCTGCGAGCGCTCGCCGAGGTTGATCCATTCGTTGTCGCCGCGCAGCACCGCGTTGAACCAGACGCTGGCGTCGGTCTTGAGGCGCACCCGCCCGATCACCATGGCGCTGTCGGCGATCCAATAACGGCCGTCGGCCGGCAGGTCCGGCGCCTCGCCATCAAGCTCGAAGATCGCCATTGGCGCCCCTCCTCGGTCGGGGCGCGACCTTGCCACGGCGCGCGGAGATTGGCGAGGCAGCTTTCCGGCGCGCCACCGCGCTCAGCCGACGGGAACGCCGAACGCCCTCAGTCCCATCACCACGATGGCACCCGACATCACGCTCCAGCAGCCCGCGATGGCAAAGCCGATCGCGAGCGCGAAGACATGCTCAACCTGTTCTGCTGTCATGACGCCCCCCTCGCATAACCCCGTTTGATCCTTCGCACGGCGCGACGCCGCGCGCCACAACATCCTTAATCAAGGGTTAATTCCGCGGTCGGTGCCGAGCTC
Organism: Hyphomicrobiales bacterium; assembly: GCA_019237215.1. GTDB lineage: Bacteria > Pseudomonadota > Alphaproteobacteria > Rhizobiales > Xanthobacteraceae > VAZQ01. Next base: position 865 of record JAFAHL010000157.1, read on the forward strand.
GGCAATCCCGACCCCAGCGTCAGGACACAGCGTCGACCGGCAGGGCTGTAATCTGATCTGATGGTGCTCGTCATCGTTACCGCCGCCGCTTTCAAGGAGGGCGGCCGCAAATATGGTCGCGCCGCGCGAAGGTCACGACGTTGTGAGGCCCGCTTGGTTGGCCAACACGCGCTCGTGTTCCCAGAGTGTGACTGCGGTCACAGATTCTCTTTCGGTCGCTCCTTACCTGGTAAGTACGACATCCGATCTAGGCCAGGAGGAGGACATGGCACCGAAACCAGGCAAGTTATTCGCCAAGGCCACGACGAAGCTCGGGCTGGCAGGCAGATTAGGAGACCTCCCATGAAGCAGGCATTGATGTTCCTAGCTCTTAACCTCGCTCTTTCCGCCCCGGTCGTCGCTGTTACCGTTGCGCTAATTGCCGGTGCGACCGCGGTTACGACGGTTCACCCAGAGCAAGTGCTTGCGAAATTGCGACACGTCCAGCCGCAAGAACCGAACTAAATCAGTATCGAAAACTGCTGAAACGTCGCTCGTCGCGAGCTTAGTCCTGCGGCGCGCCAATGTCAGTCGAGCGAGGGCCACTCCACTCGCCTGATGGGCGGCTCACTGACGCGCGCTTGAGGATCAGCGCGTCAGCCATGCTTGTTTCTCGCCGCGAGCGCCCGCTTCCCCGCCTCGGTGATCCGCACGCCCGGCTGGCGACCACGCTAGTGGTCAAAACCAGACGATGGTACCCGAGGCTGATGGTCCGCTCAGGCTGGATTTCTGCTGATAAAGTCGCCTCGCGCCGTTCCGGGTCGAGATATCGCAACCCGCACTCGATGCCGAGAGGAGACAAGCCCATGTCCCACAGCATATCGACCTTGCTTATCCATAGCCTTGAAGATGTATTCGGTGAAAATGACCCCGCGCGTCGACGCGCGGCGATCGACGAGATCTTCCACGAAGACGCCGTGTACTACCAGCCCAACGGGGCATACCGTGGCCGTGACGAGATCCACCGCATTGCAGGCGTGATCAAGGTCACTCATCCTGATTTCCGATATCAGCCGATCGCTCCGCCCGAGGAGTTAGGCGATGGTGGTCGGGTCCAATGGGTGTCGGGTAGCCCTGGCAGGGTGCCGGCTTACGCCGGGACTGCTTTCATTATTGCCCGGGACGGCCGGATTGCCGCCCTCTATCACTTTTTCGACAAGCTACGCTGAAGCCGGTGAACGGTAGCGGCGTGAAGCCCCTTCCGGCTCGGCCTCAAACGGACATCTAGACTGAGGTCACGCATTCCGCTATCGGGTGCAAAACCCGCATCATTTCTTGCGATGGAGATTGGTTTTTCTCTACGTTTCACGCAAAAGGATTGAAAATGGTTAAAGACCCTCTGATGGATAGGTGTGACAAATTCTTTTTCGGTTATGTCGGGTTTATTGTGGTGGTTACATTCGCATATCTCCCAGCGAGAATGATGGGATTGATCTAAGGACATGCGGGTACTGCTGCTGCTCACAGCGCTGGGTCTGGCGGGTTGCGATACCTTCGCGACCCGCGATGACGCCACCTGCCGAGCCATGGGTGCTCAGAGGGGTACCGACCGATATGACAACTGCCGCATGACCCTGAAGGAGAAACGCAACGGCGTCGTCACCGTCAGGGTACGCTAGGCTGCCCGCCGCCAACTCTTCGCGAACGCCGCCATCGCGGCCTCGCGCGTCGGCTCGTAGGGGCGAAGTCGCTCCGGCCGCCCGGCCGCCACGGAGAGCCGGGTTGTCAGATTGGCTATATCGATCGACCGTCATGACTTGGGCGCGTCGCGCTTCTCGATAGCTTTGCGCGCGCTCTCCGGCAGCTTCTCGTGGCCGCCGACGCGGAAGGCGAGTCAGGGCGGCCCACGACGGCGGCGGGGCTAAGAAAATGGAAACCCCCCCGAGGGAAAATCCGGTCGCTAGGAGCCGGATAGGAGGCCCGTAGAGCCTGATGCGGCGGAATCATCGCCGTCGGCCCGCGGACGAGACCCGAAACGATACCCCTGAGTCGAAAACGCCTGTTTTCCCAAGAAAATGGCCATATTTCCATGACCACGGTTCACGTCAGCCAGGAGCGGGGCCGGCACCTGCGTCGGCGCGGGAGCGGCAAGAGTCAGCTTTTGCTGCCGCTCATCGTATTTGCGGCGGTCGCGTTCACGGCGTTCGTCTATATCGGCTATGTGCTGTGGCCGCGCTGGCCGACGCCGCGCCTCGATGCTCCGGCGCTGCCGATCACCGTGGCGGGTGTGGCCTTCAATCTGCCGCCGGCTGCCATTCGCGTGCCAGTGCAGCGTCGGCCCGGCGCGCAAGAGCGGGTCGATCTTGCTTTTCTATGGCCTTCGCTCGAGCCGCCCGATCCGAACGCCAAGCCGCCAGCGCCCGGCCCGGCGCCTGACACGCCGCAAGCATTCGCGCGCGTGTTCATGACCATCGCCTCGGGCGGCGACACGCTTGCCCCCGCCGATCGCGCGCTGACTATCTATCCGCGCTACACCGCCGCCGAAGCCGCGCCCGGCCCCGGCGGACTGACCGTGGTCGCGTTCCGCGACGGCACGCCCTATCAAGGCGAGGATTTGATCTACGATGACCCGGCACCGAGTTTTTTCGTGCGCTGCACCCGCAATCGCGCGGGTCCCGTGCCGGGGATCTGCCTCTACGAACGACGCATCGACGCAGCCGACATCGTGGTGCGCTTCCCGCGCGATTGGCTGCGCGATTGGCGCATGGTTGCCGGCAATATCGATCGGCTGATCGCAAGCTTGCGGCGAGCGCGTTGACCGCGTGGATCGCTATTCCTTGAGCAGTCCCGGCTCGTCCAAATCGAGCGCGAGAATGGGCAGCTCGAAAACGGACGAGCGTGCGTCCTTCTCGTCGAAGAACAACACCCCGATATATTCGTCGCCCACGTAGACTTCCGCGGAGTCCTTCTTCCTGAGCCGCGGGACCACACGGATGCGCTCGGTGTCGAATTTGCGTTTGAGGTAGGCGTCGAGCTGCTTGATATCCGGACCAGTAGCGGAAGCATCGCCCAAGGTGATCTTTACCTCGAAATTGTAGGACCGCTCGTCGTCCTCCTCGTCCTCATCGAGAGCGAGCGTGCCCACGCGCTCCGCCCCGACAAAAACGTCGGCGGCATCAGCTTTCGTTGGCACGACGTGGATGCGCGCGTTGCCGAACAGCCGCTTGAGATAAGCCTCGAGCTTCTTGACTTCCCCAACGTCCACGGATCGCGCCCCTTCGCTCAGCCGTCGTCGTCATCAAACAGGTGATCCATCGCGCGTGACGGCTCTGGGCAGCCGGCTTCGCCGATCACCTTCGCCGGAACGCCGGCGACCGTGGTGTTGTGCGGCACCGACTTGAGAACGACCGATCCGGCGGCGATTCGCGCGCAGTGGCCGATTTCGATATTGCCGAGGATTTTGGCGCCGGCGCCGATCAGCACGCCGTGGCGGATCTTTGGATGGCGATCACCCGCCTCCTTGCCGGTTCCGCCGAGCGTGACCTCCTGCAGGATGGAGACGTCGTCCTCGATCACGGCGGTCTCGCCCACCACCAGGCCGGTGGCGTGGTCGAGGAAAATTCCACGCCCGATGCTCACAGCCGGATTGATATCGGTCTGGAACACCGCCGACGAGCGGCTCTGCAGATAATAGGCAAAATCCTTGCGGCCCCTGCGCCACAGCCAATGGGCAAGGCGGTGCGTCTGGATCGCGTGGAAGCCCTTGAAGTAAAGCACGGGCTCGAGAAAGCGGTTGGTTGCGGGGTCGCGGTCGACCGTCGCGACGATGTCGGCGCGGAAGGCCGCGCCGATCGCAGGCTCGGCCTCGAGCGCATCGGTATAGGCCTGCCGGATCATCTCGGCCGACACCTCGGGACTATCGAGCCGCTCAGCTACGCGGTGCACGACCGCCGCTTCCAAACTGTCGTGATGCAGGATGGTCGAATAGATGAAGGTCGCAAGCTCGGGCTCGCGACGCGCGATCTCCTCGGCCTCGCCGCGGATACGCGCCCATACCGGGTCGACCTTCTCGATCGCTCCAGCCCTTACCTGCCGCTGGGCCATGATCGTCTCCCACATTCGTTCCGGGGGTCAGCTTAGCACAATTTGACCTGGTGATAGGCGTATATGGAGGTTACGCCGCGAAAGCGGGAGATGCGTTGGCAACCATCAAGCGGGCAACGAGCGGACAAGATTACCGCGGGGAGGGCTGCACGGATGGGCGCCTGCCTGCGCCATTGCAAAATCCTCAAGGCTGCTCCGCGAGAAAGCGCAGCACCTCCGCCTTGAGCACCTTATCTCCCACCGCCAGCATGTGATCTCGCCGCGGGATGTCGAACGCCCGGCCGCAGGGCAGCAGCGTCGCAAGCTCGTGTGCCGAACCCGCAACCACGTCTTCGGTGCCGACCGCGACCAGCACTGGCGCGCGGATGGCCGCGACCTTCTCGCGCGCAAGCGTCTGGCGCGAGCCGCGGATGCAGGCCGCGAGCGCCCTGAGGTCGGATTTGGTCTGCTCGGCAAAGGCGCGGAACGTGCGTCCCATGGGATCGCTGACATCCGCGAGCGAGGGCGCCTCGAGCGCCTCCGCGATGCTCTCCGGCAGCCCGACGCCGTCGACGAGATGACTGCCCAGCCCGCCGAAC
>JAFAHL010000264.1 GCA_019237215.1 Hyphomicrobiales bacterium
ACCGCCGAGGTGATCCGTCAGGTGGCGATTCTGTCCCAGCCGTTCATGCCGAGGTCGGCCGCCAAATTGCTCGATCTGCTCGCCGTGCCAACCGAGGAACGGCTTTTCCACGCGCTCGGCGGGGCGCGCCGGATCGTCGGCGGGACGCCGTTGCCGGCACCAAGTCCGGTCTTTCCTCGTTATGTTGACAGCGAAGGTAGCGCACAGAACTGATGCTGATCGACAGCCACTGCCATCTCGATTTTCCCGATTTCGCCGGCGAGCTCGATGCCGTGGTTACGCGCGCGCAGGCGGCCGGTATCGCGCGCATCGTCACCATCTCGACGCGGGTCAAGCGCCACGCCGAGGTGCTCGCCATCGCCGAGCGCTTTGCCGATGTCTACTGCTCGGTCGGTACCCATCCGCATCACGCGCACGAGGAGCTGGACATCGGCGTCGATGAGCTCATTGGGCGCACGCGCCATTCCAAGGTGGTCGCGATCGGCGAGGCCGGACTTGACTACCACTACGATAGAAGCCCGCGCGCGGCGCAGGAGCGAGGCCTGCGCAATCACATCGCCGCGGCGCGCGCAACGGGGTTGCCGCTCGTCATCCATGCGCGCGACGCGGATGAGGACATGGCGCGCATCCTGGAGCACGAAACGGGGAAGGGCGCCTTCCCCGCCGTGCTGCATTGTTTCACCGGCGGCCGCGATCTGGCGCAACGGGCGATCGCGCTCGGTCTTTATGTCTCGTTCACCGGTATCGTGACCTTCAAGAAGTCGGACGAGCTTCGCGCCATCGCGCAAAGTCTGCCGGCAGAGCGCATTCTGCTTGAGACCGACGCGCCTTATCTCGCCCCCGGTCGCCATCGCGGCGAGCGCAATGAGCCGGCCTATGTGGTCGAGACCGCCAAGGTCCTGGCTGAAACGCGCAAGGTGGCGCCCGAAGAGATCGCCCGGCAGACGAGCGAGAACTTTTTTCGCCTTTTCCGTAAAGTGCCGCCGCAGGCGGCCGGTGCAGACAAGCTCACGCAGTCTGCGCGAGCTTGACCGCGGGTGGCATGACAGCGAGCTTCACGATCCTCGGCTCCGGTTCCTCGGGCGGCGTTCCGCGCCCCGCGCTGGGCTGGGGGGCCTGCGATCCGAGCAACCCCAGAAACCGCCGTCGACGCACGTCGCTGCTGGTTGAACGGCGCAACGGAGCCGGGGTCACGCGGCTGCTGGTCGATACTTCGCCCGATCTGCGCGAACAGCTTCTCGACGCCGAGGTGGACTGGCTTGACGCGGTGCTCTTCACCCACGAGCATGCCGACCACACCCACGGCATCGACGATCTGCGTGCGCTCTTCATCCGCCGTCGGCGGCGGGTCGACGTCTATCTGGACGACTTCACCTCGAAGGCGCTGCGCGGGCGCTTCGGCTATTGCTTCGAGGCGCCTCCCGGCAGTGAATACCCGCCGATCCTGACCGAGCACCGGTTGGTGTCGGGGCAGCGCGTCACCGTCAACGGGGAGGGGGGGCCGATCACGGCGCTGCCGGTCCTGCAGGAACATGGCGACATCCCGTCCTTAGGATTCCGGTTCGGGGGGCTCGCCTATTCCTGCGATCTCAGCGGGCTGCCGGAGGCCAGCGTCGCGGCGCTCGCCGGTACCGCGGTTTGGATCGTGGACGCGCTGCGCTACCGGCCCCATCCCAGCCATTTCAGTGTCGACGATGCGCTCGCGTGGATCGCGCGGATCAAGCCCGGCCGCGCGATCCTCACCAACCTCCACGCCGATCTCGACTACGACGAGCTGCGCAGCAAGCTGCCGCCCCATGTGGAGCCTGCTTTCGACGGGCTGAGGATTGAGATGCCGGACGAGACGCTTGAGACGCTCGCCTAGACTAGAGCGGATTGTCTCGCCCGCTCAGCCACTTGTGGCGCAATATTCAACCAACAAAATAAGCGACGTTACACTTGACAACGGGAAGTGTAACGTCGCCGAATGCCTAGATGTGGCGATCGAACGTCTTGATGAACGCGATGCATCAGCATGACCGACTTCCACGCTCGCCCCCTCCTGACGACCGATACGGTGGCGGCATGGGACGTGGTGTGCGAGGGCATATGCAGGCACAAGAGCACTGAGGAATGCGTAGCGGCGACGCATCTGGTGTTCCCCTATCGCGGCGCGTACGTACAACACATCGGCCGTGCACAGGCGGTCGCGGAGCCGAACCAGATCGTCTTCATCAACGAAGACGAGGCTTACCGGGTCAGCCATCCGGTCGAAGGCGGGGATGCAAGCTTATCGATCCGGCTCGACACGTCGACGCTGCTTGAGCTGGTGTCGGCGGATTATCTCCAAGTCAAGGGCCGTCCGGCGTTCAATCGAACGCACCTGCGTCTTGATGCCCACGTTCAGGTGCTTACGACACTGGTCCGTCATCGCCTCTCTCGCGGCACGATCGAGACACTCGAAGCCGAGAGTCTGGCCCTCGAGCTGTTGCGTCGAGCGTTGAGCGGGTGCAGCTCGCGAGCCGCGGCCGGCAGCATTGGACGTCGGAAACTGGTTGACCGCGCGAAACTCGTGCTCGCGTCCGATTTGGGACGCCGTTGGACGTTGGCGGCGGTCGCCGCCGACGTCGGCGTCTCGCCGGTCTATCTCACCCAGGTGTTCCAGCAGGTGGAAGGGCTTCCGCTCTATCGCTACCAGCTACAACTCCGGCTGGCCCGAGCACTCGACCTGCTTGGCGACAATGCAAGCTTGACCAGCTTGGCGCTTGATCTCGGTTTTTCCAGCCATAGTCACTTTAGCGCCGCGTTCAAACGAGCCTACGGACAGACACCATCGGCGTTTCAGCGTTCCGCTGGCATTCGCTAAGCTTCTCCCACAACCGACGGCAAGTTGCTAAAGATCCTGACAGCGCCGGTTGCCGTTTTCAGGTTTTCTCCGCGTTGACCGCAACGGCCCTGTCGCGGAGGATGAAATGAACCAAGCAGAAAATGCTGCGCGTTTCGCCGAGCTTCGCGTGAAGGGAGCCCCCTGTTGCTCTACAACGCGTGGGACGCGAGCAGCGCGCCATCAGGGGATGGAGTCCCGTCCCGGC
>JAFAHL010000279.1 GCA_019237215.1 Hyphomicrobiales bacterium
CGGCAACGTTGGAGCTAGATTGCGCCTTTACGAAAGGGAGACTGTGCCGTGGCGAGACAAGAGATCCTCGACCGCATCCAGAAGTACGTCGACCCATTCCGCATTACCAAGGGCAAGGGCTTCCGCCTGAAGAGCGTCGATCCGGCAAACACCTGCGGCCTGCAGCTGGGTAAGGGAGAGGCGGCCGAACTTCTCGCTCGCGGCACCGAGTGGCTCGCCGAAGAGCAGGACATGCTCTACGCGCAGGACAGCTGGTCCTTGCTGCTTGTGTTCCAGGCGATGGATGCGGCGGGCAAGGACGGTACGATTAAGCACGTCATGTCGGGCGTCAATCCGCAGGGCTGCCAGGTGTTCTCGTTCAAGCAGCCCTCGCGGGAAGACCTCGAGCACGACTTCATGTGGCGCTACGTCAAGTGCCTGCCCGAGCGCGGGCGCATCGGCATCTTTAACCGTTCGTACTACGAGGAGGTCTTGGTCGTGCGCGTGCACTCCGAGATTCTCAGACGCCAGCGGCTGCCCGCGCCGTACCTCGGCAAGAAAATCTGGGATGAGCGGCTCGCCGACATCGCGCACTTCGAGGACTATCTTACGCGACAGGGCACAATCCTCCTCAAGTTCTTTTTGCACGTTTCGCGCGAGGAGCAGAAGAAACGCTTCATGGCGCGCCTCGACAAGCCGCGTAAGCACTGGAAATTCTCGTCCGCCGACATCCGCGAGCGAGGCTTCTGGGGCGACTACATGCATGCCTTCGAGGAAGCGATCCGCGCCACCGCGACGCCGCACGCGCCGTGGTTCATCGTGCCGGCCGACAACAAGTGGTTCACCCGGCTCGTCGTCTCCGCCGCGATCGTGGAAGCAGTGGAGAAGCTTGATCTGACCTACCCGAAGATCGATGCGGCGAAGAAGAAAGAGCTCGCGGCAGCCCGTGCTGCGCTGGCCCGCGAGAGGTAGGCGGTCGCGGTTTCACCGGCGTTCAGCCGGGGGCAGCGCCTTTCAGGAGCACGACCTCACGCAGTCCGTGCAAGTCCAACGGTCACGCGCCGGCTTCCACCGCGGTAACGGCGCTCCGCAAAGACCCCGACGATCGGATGATGAGCTTCTCCGCCTCAACGACCAGGAAGAACGCCAATCCACCCAGGACGAGCCACGGCCAGACCCAAAGCGGGATGGCTTCGTTGTCGAACAGTCGTTGCAGCGGCGGCGCGTAGGTAAAAAGCAGCTGCAGGACCACGACCGCGCCGATGCCGAGCGGCAGGTACTTGTTGCCGAGGTGCGCCCTTAGCGAGAGCGACGAGTCCAGCAGGTAACGGCTGTTCAAGAGATAGAACACCTGGCCGATCGTGATCATGTTGACTGCGACAGTTCGGGCGAGCTGATCCGAAGCGCCCTGCGACTTCATCCAGAAGAATGCGCGCAGCGTGACTGCAAGCAGGGCCAAGCCAACGAAGATCACGCGCCAGATCCCGAAGCCGGTCAGGATCGGCCGGTCGACCGCGCGCGGCGGCCGGTTCATCACGTCGAGCTCGTGCGGCTCGAACGAGATGACGAGGCCCAACGCAACGGAGGTCACCATGTTGACCCAAAGCACCTGAGGTGCGGTGATCGGCATAGTGAAGCCGAGCAAGATCGCTACCATGATGACCAGCGCCTGGGCCACGTTGGTCGGCAGCATGAAGAGGATGGCCTTTTCGATGTTATTGTAGACGGTGCGCCCTTCCTTTACCGCCGCCGTGATCGAGGCAAAATTGTCGTCGGCAAGAACCATGCCGGCCGCTTCCTTGGTGACCTCGGTGCCCTTGATCCCCATGGCGACGCCGATGTCGGCCTTCTTCAGGGCGGGAGCGTCGTTCACGCCGTCGCCCGTCATCGCTACGATCTGCCTGTTGGCCTGGATTGCCTTCACCAGACGCAGTTTGTGCTCCGGGCTCGCGCGCGCGAACACATCGACGTTGCGCACCTTCTCCTGCAAAGCCGCCTCGTTCATCTCCTCGATCTCGGCGCCGGTAATCGCCGTCTTTCCGTCGCCGATGCCGAGCATCTTGGCGATCGCCGCCGCAGTGATCTTGTGATCGCCCGTGATCATGGTGACGCGAATGCCGCCGCCATGACATTCGTACACGGCCTCAACCGCCTCCTTGCGCGGTGGGTCGAGCAGGCCGATGAGGCCGAGCAGGACCAGATTTTTCGGCAGGTCGGTCGCAGTGAGGCTGCCCGATTTAACGGCGGGATTCTCGAGCCACGCGAGCGCCAGCACGCGCTCTCCCTGGCCGGCGAGCCTGTCGGACGCGCTCATGAAGTAGGCGCGATCGATCGGCCGCGCCTCACTGCCGGCGGTCTGCTGTCGATCGCAATGATCGAGGATCACTTCGGGCGCGCCCTTGACGAAGAGGAGCTCCTTGCCGTCGGCGGACTTGTGGAGCGTCGCCATGAACTTGTGCTCCGACTCGAACGGGATGGCGTCGATCCGCGGAGATGCTGCCTGCTCGGTCTGCCGGTCCATGCCAAGCTTGGTCGCGAACGGATAGAGGGCCCCCTCGGTCGGATCTCCTTCCACCTTCCAGGCGCCATCCTCTTCGAACAGCTCAGCGTCGTTGCAGAGCACGGACACACGCCCCATCAGGTCGAGCACGGATTGCTTGCCCGCAGGCCTTCCGTCCTTTTTGACCTCGCCCTCCGGCGCATAGCCATCGCCGGTGACCTGATATGCCGACTCGGCGGTGACCGCCGAAACCACCATCATTTCCATGAGGGTGAGCGTGCCGGTCTTGTCGGAGCAGATGCGCGACACCGAGCCGAGGGTTTCTACCGCCGGGAGACGTCGGATGACGGCATTGCGCTGGGCCATGCGCTGAACACCGATCGCGAGCGTGATCGTGATGATTGCCGGCAGGCCTTCCGGTATGACCGACACGGCGATCCCGACCACCGCCTGGAACAGCTCCACGAAATCCATGCCCTTCACCCACTTGCCGTGGGCGAACACCAGAGCGCCGACGACGGCGATGACGGCGGTGATGGCATAGCCGAACGTCTTGATCTGGCGCAGCAGCGGGGTCTCGAGCGCGCTCACGCCGGCGAGCAGCGCGTTGATGCGCCCAAGCTCCGTCTCGTTGCCGGTGGCGACAACGACGCCCGTCGCGCGACCGGACACCACCATGGTTCCGGAGAACGCCATGCATTCCCGATCTCCGACCGTCGCGTTGGTGGAGACCGCCTCTGTGCTCTTGTCAGCCGGCACCGACTCGCCGGTCAGCGCCGCCTCCTCGGTGCGCAGGTTCTTCGCATCGATGAGGCGGAGGTCTGCGGGAATCTTGTCGCCCGACTCAAGAAGCACGATGTCCCCCGGCACGAGCTGTTCCGCGGGAATCATGCGCGTCTCGCCGCCGCGTAGCGTGCGCGCCTCCGCGGATAGCATGTTGCGGATCGACTCCAGCGCCTTCTCGGCTTTGCCCTCCTGAAAGAAGCCGAGAAGCGCGTTGAGGATGACCACGCCGAAGATGATCGCCGCATCAACCCATAGGTTCAGCATCAGCTTGGTGAAGCC
>JAFAHL010000346.1 GCA_019237215.1 Hyphomicrobiales bacterium
TCCAACTCCGCCGCGCTCGAGGGGATGGTGTCGACGCCGCCGCCGGCGAAGCGCTCCTTCACCTCGGGCATAGTGAGGATCTTGACGACCTCGGCGTTGAGCTTGTCGATGACCGGCTGCGGCGTCCCCTTGGGCGCAAACAGCGCGGTCCAGTTGGAGGCGTCGACCTCCTTCACGCCTTCCTGCTGCAACGTCGGCCATTGCGGATTGAGCGTCGAGCGCTTGGCCATCGTGACCGCGAGCACGCGGACCCGTCCGCTCTTGACGTGCGGGGCAACCGAGGAGCTCGCCAGCACGCCGAGCGGAATATCGCCCGCCGCCAGCGCCGCGGCGGCCGGCGCGCCGCCCTTGTAGGGGACGTGCTGGAACTGGGTGCCGGTGTTCAACGCCATCCATTCGAGCACGATCTGGTTGATGCTGCCGTTGCCGGGGGTGGCGACCGAGATGCGCCCGGGCTGCGCCTTCGCCGCGGCAATCACGTCCGCGACGGTGTTGTAGGGCGCGCCGCCATGCGCCGCGAGCACGAGCGGTGCGTCGCTCACCATCGCGATGGGCGCAAGGTCGCGCTCGACGTCGTAGGGCATCTCCTTGAACATGGCCGGATTGATCGCCACGTCCCCGCCGGTTGCCATGACCATGGTGTAGCCGTCGGGCGCGGCCTTCGCCGCCGCCGCCATGGCGATGAAGCCATTGCCGCCGGGCCGGTTCTCCACCAGCACTTGCTGCCCCCAGGCTTCCGTCAGTTTGGCACCGAGGATGCGCGAGGCAATGTCGGAGATGCCCCCCGGGGCATAGGGCACCAGGATGTGGATGGGCTTGGTCGGATAATTCTGGGCCTGCGCGGGCGCCGCGCAAAAAACGACGAGCGCGATGACACTTGCGATCCAAGCCATGGACACCTCCTGCGCCGGCGCGTCGCATCCATAACCTGCATGAGGGACCGCCCCCGTGGCAAGCCGCGCCGGCGCCGCAGCCTGCAAGCCGCTCAGACCTCGCGCACGATGGCGCTCTCGTGCCAGCGCCGCAGCAGCAGATGGGAGACGAGCGAGAGCGCGAAGAAGATGACGATGCCGGCGACCGAGAGGAGCAGCAGCGCCGCGAACATGCGCGGGATGTTGAGCCGGTAGCCCGACTCGACGATACGATAGGCGAGGCCCGAACCGGCGCCGGCGGAGCCCGCCGCGATCTCGGCGACCACGGCGCCGATCAGCGACAGCCCGCCCGCGATCTTCAAGCCGCCCAGGATGTAGGGCAGCGCCGCCGGCAGCTTGAGCTCCCACAGCACTTGGCGCCGCGTGGCGCCATAAAGACGGAAAAGATCGGCGAGGTTGTGATCGACGGAGCGCAGGCCGAGCGTGGTGTTGGCGAGCACCGGGAAGAAGGCGACGATCCAGGCGCAGGCGAGCACCGCGGCCTGCTGCGGCAGATAGATGAGGAGCAACGGCGCAATCGCCACGATCGGCGTCACCTGCAGGATCACCGCGTAGGGGTAGAGCGAATATTCGATGAGGCGCGACTGGTTGAACAGCACGGCGAGCCCGACGCCGCCGGCAGCCGCGAGCAGAAAACCTTCGAGCGTGGTCGTGAGCGTGACGAGGAGGGAAGGTCCCAGCACGGCCCAGTCGGAGATCAGGGTGGAAAAGACGAGGCGCGGGCCCGGCAGCACGTAGGGCGGAATGTTGCCGATGCGCACCAAGAGCTCCCACACGACCACGCCGAGCGCGAGCACCGCAACCGGGAGCAGCACGCGCAGCACGCGATCCACGCGCGTGCGCGCCTCGTCCTTTGTTCTAGCCTCGCTCGTCATCGCTCGCTCAACATCGCGTTCATGGTCCTTCCGTCGTGCCGATGGCGCGCGTCAAGGCTTCCGAGACCTGCCGGCAATGGCCGACATAATCGGCGGAGGTGCGAAAGCGTTCGTCGCGCGGATAGGGCGCGTTGATCAAGAGCTCGGCGAAGACGCGGCCGGGCCGCGAGGTCATCACGATGATCCGCTGCGAGAGATAGACCGACTCGAACACCGAATGGGTGACGAAGACGACCGTCTTGCCCAGCGACTGCCAGAGCGCCAGCAGATCGTTGTTGAGGCGAAAGCGCGTGATCTCGTCGAGCGCGGCGAACGGCTCGTCCATCAACAGGAGCTCGGGCTCGGTGACGAGCGCGCGAGCGATCGAGGTGCGCATCTTCATCCCACCCGAGAGCTCGCGCGGGTAGCTGTGCGTGAAGCCGGAAAGTCCGACGCGCGCGAGCGCGGCGTCGACGCGCGCCTGCGCCGACGGCTCGAGACCCGCGAGCTTGAGCGGCAGGCGCACATTCGCGGCGACCGTCGCCCACGGCATCAGCGTCGGCTCCTGGAACACGAAGCCGATGCGGCGCGGACCGGCGGCGCGTGCGGTCTCGGCCTGCAGCCACTCGACTGTTCCGCTGGTCGGCTCGCTCAGGCCCGCGACGATGCGCAGCGCCGTGGACTTGCCGCAGCCCGACGGGCCGAGCAGCGACACGAACTCGCCCGGCCGCACATCGAGGTCGAGACGCTCGAGCGCGACCACGCCGTTCGCAAAGGTCTTGCCGACGCGCTTGAGCGCGACGACGGGAGCATCGGAGTTAGAGGGATGAACGGGCACGTTGCATAATTCGCTGTGCGGCGGCTCGACCGAGGATCGAAGCCTACTTCCTCAATCCGATCTCGGTCATGAACGCGACCCAACGCTTCACTTCGGCGGCGTGGAATTGCGAAAACGCCTCGACGCCGAGCCCGGTGGGCTCGAAGCCGATGGCGCGAAATTTGTCCCCGATGTCGCCCTGCTTGACGATATCGACGATGGCCTTGCCGAGCACGGCGCGCGCATCGGAGGCCATGCGCGGCGGACCATAGATGCCGAGCCACCCCGTCAGCTCGACGCCGGCGACGCCCGCCTGCTTGAAGGTCGGCACGTTCGGAAGGCTCGACAGCCGGTAAGGACTGCTGACCGCGAGCCCTTTGACCAGCCCGGTTTTGATCTGCTCCATGACCACGGGAAAAACCTCGATGAGCAGATCGATCGAGCCGCCCATGAGATCGTTGAGCGCCGCGGGGCCCCCGCGGTAGGGCACGTGCACCATTTTGGTACCGGTCTCCTTCATGAACAGCTCGACCGCGAGATAGTCGAGCGCCGCGGTGCCGGTCGAGCCGAAGGTGAGCTTGCCCGGCCGCGCCTTGGCGTAATCGATGAACTCTCGTACCGAATTCACCGGCATGTTGTTGTTGACGACCATGGCAGTGGGGTATTCCGCCGTGCCGGCGATGGGAGAGAGATCGCGCAGCGCGTCGAACGGCGGGTTCACCTCCATGGCATAGCCCAGCACGACCATGCCCATGGCGCCGACCAACAGCGTGTAGCCGTCGGGCTCGGCTTTGAGCAACTCGCGCACGCCGATCACGCCGTTACCGCCGGGCTTGTTCTCGACGATGACCGGCTGGTTGAGCCTCACGCGCAGGCCTTCCGCCACCAACCGCGCCGACAGGTCGGTGATGCCGGCCGGCGGGGCGGGAACGAGCATTCGCAGCGGGCGCGAGGGGAAGGATTGCGCCGAAGCCGCAGCCGCCAGCAGCACGCAGAAGACAAGGCTCAACAGCGCGCGCATGGTCTCCCGCTGATCGGTCATTTCGGCCGCAAGTCGAGGCCGACTTTCTTGTTCACGAATTGCAGCGTATACGCCTTGGCGAGCGCAATCGACGGCGCGACCACGCCCGCGCGCACCATCTTCTCGTAAAAACTCTGCATGCGCGCGTCGGTCATGGCGCCGACGCCGAGCGTGGTCGCATCGCCGGAATCGACGATGCCGTACGCCTTCATCTTCGCAATCGAATAGGCCAACAACTCGTCCGTCATTTCCGGGTTCTGCCGCTTGATCAGGGCATTCGCCGCTTTGTTGTCGCCGTAGAGATAGTTCATCCAGCCGATGATCGAGGCATCGACGAAACGCTGCACCAGGTCGGGCTTCCTCGCAACCAGATCGCGGCGCGTTTCGATCAGCGTCGAGTAACCGTTGAAGCCCTGGTCGGCGATGAGAAAGACCTTCGGCTTGAAGCCGGCCTGCTTCTCGATGGCGAAGGGCTCCGACGTCACGTAGCCCTGCATCGCGCTCTTGTTGTCGACCAGGAAGGGCTGCGGATTGAACGTGTAGGGCTTCACTTTCGCGGGCGAGAAGCCGAGCTCGGCCTGCAGCCATTTGAAATAGGTCTGCATCCCCTCCGCGGAGACCAGCAGGGTCAGGTTCTTAAGGTCGGCGAGCTTCTCGGCCTCGCCCGGATGCGCGAGCAGGACCTGCGGGTCCTTCTGGAACATCGCGGCGACCGCAACGGTCGGAAAGCCCTGCGCCACCGCGTCGAAAGACTGCAGCAGATTGGCGCTGAGAAAGAAGTCGATCTTGCCTACCGGAAGCAGGATGCGGTTGTTGACCTGCGGGCCGCCCGGCACGATCGTCACGTCAAGCCCGAACTTTTGA
>JAFAHL010000445.1 GCA_019237215.1 Hyphomicrobiales bacterium
CAGCACTGCGCCGGCCGCGACGTTCTGCCCGCGTTCGACCGGGATCTCGCCGACCCTGCCATCGACCCGCGCCGCGATGTCGAATCGGGTCGCATCCACCTCGCCCTGCACCAGCAGGGGTTCGGGCCGCACCAGGTACCAAATCGAGAGGCCTGCGACGGCGGCGATGACGAGGCCGACGATGATGGAAGGAGCACGCGCCGGCCGGGGGCGCTTGTCGTCGGTGGGCGCTTTCTTCGCCTGCGGCGGTGCGCTCTGCGTTGCAGCGCGCGCAGGCGACTCGTTCATTTCAGGTTCAGCGCGTTGCTCCATGCTTCACGCCCAGTTGCCCGCAAGCCTCCGTGCCGTGAACATTATCGATTTCGCTCATTCGCGTCATCAACTCCGCGCTGCGGACGTCCGCGACGTGGAAAATACGGAATGCGTAAGGGACGCGAAAAGAGCGAAATCGGCGGCAAATTGCATACGATTTTCAATCTGGATCGTTGGAACTGCACAGCGTTACAGTTCATTGCCGCAATTGGGGCAATCCCTTGGCACTGAGGGGTGAAAAAATGGCGACAGATCAAGTCAGAATAAGATCGTTGTATGAGGGGCTCTACCGCAACGTCATCGTATTTGGCCTGCTGATAGCGGCTGCCTGGCTGTTCGCAGCATTTTCCTACTATCTGTCCAGGGCGACAGGCGCCGATTGGTTTGCGCGCTCGGGCGCGGTCATGGCTTTGGCCGGAGCGGCAGTCACCTTCAGGCTCGCCAATTTCTACCAGCGCGCGCTCGCGACGGCGCTCAAAGAAGGCCTCGTGTCAGTGCCCAGGGAAATCGAGCTTCGTCTCGCACCGCCCCAATCCTACGCGGTGCTTTCGTACCTCGGTTATCTGACTGGCATCGTCGGCACCGGGATCTGGGGCTACGGGGACCTGCTGGTCCGACTGATGTCGTGAAGCCGGCGCGCGAAATGTCCTCCTCGGCCTCGCAGCGACGAACACGCGCCGAGCCGCGCGAGCGACGTCGGAGGGGCGGCGTCCCCTCAGCTCACGGCAGGTCAGCCAGCGAAGCAGCCGCGAGCTTCTCATGCCGTTGCGGTCGCGTTGCTCTCCACGGCCGGTGCGCTATTCAGCCTTGATATTGGCCGCGCGGATCACCTTGGCCCACATATCGATCTCCGTCTTGATGCGAATGGCGAATTCCTCCGGCGTGCTCGCGACCACGTCGTAGCCGAGCGCAGCGAGCCGCTCCTTCATGTCCGGTTGCGCGAGGATTTTCGCGCTCTCGCGGTGCAATGCCGCGACGATGTCCGCCGGCGTGCCGGCCGGAACGAGAATGCCGACCCAGCTGTCGCCTTCGATCTCCGGATGGCCCGCCTCTGTCATGGTCGGCACGTCGGGAAAGATTTGCGAGCGCGTCTTGCTGGTCACCGCGAGCGCCCGCACGGTTCCTTCCTTGACGTGCTGCATGGCAGCCTGCGGCGAGCCGAAGCTGATCGGCGTGTGCCCGGCCACCACCGCCGCGACCGCGGGCCCGCCGCCGCTGAAGGGCACGTGAACGAGGTCGAGGCCGAGCGACAGCCGGAACTGTTCGCCGGCGAGATGCGCCTGCGTGCCTGTCCCCGCCGAGCTGAAGCTGTATTTGCCGGGATTGGCCTTGATGAGCTCGACAAGCTCCGCGATCGTCTTCGCAGGCACGGCGGGGTTGACGGTGACCACGGTGGTGGACGCGACCGCCAGGGTGATGGGTTTGAAGTCGTTGATCGGGTCGTAGGGCAGGCGCGCGAACAGCGTCGGATTGACCACATGCGAGCTGAATGCGAACAGGATGGTGTAGCCGTCGGGCGGCGCTTTCGCCACCTGGCCGGTGCCGATATTGCCGGTGGCGCCGGCGATGTTCTCGACGTAGACCTGCTTGCCCAACTGCTCGGTGAGCTTTTGCGCCATGAGCCGCGCGAAGGTGTCGGTCGTCCCACCGGGCGCAAATGCCACGACCGCGCGCACCGGCCGGCTCGGATAGGCTTGCGCCCATGCTGCGCGCGACACGCTTCCCAGCGCGGCAGCGCCCGCGGCCAAATGCAGAAATTTGCGGCGGGGAAGTTTCATCATTTGCCTGGGCAAAGTCAGCGCCGATTGGCGCGGCAGCTTGCCGTCGAGGCTACTTAGTTCCGCATTGAGCGGGAAGGGGCATGTGGGCTGCCGGCGCGACGCTACCGGTACCGACACGTTGAATTTACGGTCGCTATTGAGGGGGTTGCGGACATAGGCCGGATCGCAGTCCCGCAGTGCAGCGGCTGCCGCCCTACCGTTGGTCGTGCTATCTTTCGGGCAAAGTACGGCAAACAGCAAACGGCGGTGAACGTCGTGAACCAGGGAGGATGACCATGCGCAAGTGGTGGTATCTTGTTTTGGCCAGCGTTCTGGCGGCGGCGCTAACGCCGGGCAGCGGCAATGCGGAGTATCGTGGCGGAACGATCAGAATCGGCGTGCTCAACGATCAGTCGGGCGTCTACGCCGATATCGCCGGCACCGCCTCGGTTTGGATGGCGCGCAAGGCGGTCGAGGATTTCGGCGCCGCCGCCAAGGGGATGAAGGTCGAGATCATCGGCGGCGACCACCAGAACAAGCCCGACATCGGCTTGAGCATCGCGCGCCAGTGGTTCGACGTCGACCAGGTCGATGCCATCGCCGACGTGCCGACCTCCTCGGTCGCGCTCGCGGTCAACGAGCTCACCCGCGACAAGAACAAGGTGTTCCTGGCGGTGGGCCCTGCGACCTCCGATCTCACCGGCAAGGCGTGCTCGCCCAACACCGTGCATTGGATTTACGACACCTGGGCGTTGGCGAACGGCACTGGCAACGCGATCGTGAAG
>JAFAHL010000625.1 GCA_019237215.1 Hyphomicrobiales bacterium
ATCACGGTGCGCGTGCTCGCGGTGGACGGCCGCAAGGTGTCGTTCGACGTCGCGGTCAAGGACGAACTCGACACTGTCGGCGCCGGCACCCACACCCGCTTCGTCGTCGACAAAGCCAAGACCTTCGAGCGTATCAAAGCCAAGGCCACGCGCTTCGCCGCGCGATCGGGATGAGGCATGGCGCACGCGCGTCGCAACGAGGAGACCTTCATGTTCGATCGCGCCGCCGAGACCATGGCGCGCGACGAGCTCGAGGCGCTGCAGCTTCATCGCCTCAAGCAGACGATCGCGCGCGCCTATGCCCAAGTTCCGCCGTTTCGCCGCAAGCTCGGTGCCGCCGGCGTGCGGCCGGAGGATCTCAAGACGCTCGCCGACGTCGCGCGCTTTCCGTTCACGGTCAAAGCGGACCTGCGCGACAATTTTCCCTTCGGCCTGTTCGCGGTGCCGCGCGAGAGCTTGCTGCGGCTGCACGCCTCCTCGGGAACCACCGGCAAGCCGACCGTCGTCGGCTATACCGGCGCCGATCTCGACCTGTGGTCGGATCTGATGGCGCGCTCGCTCGCCTGCATGGGAGCCAAGCCCGGCGACATCCTTCACAACGCCTACGGCTACGGGCTGTTCACCGGCGGCCTCGGGTTCCACTACGGCGCCGAGCGGCTCGGCCTGACCACGGTGCCGGTTTCCGGCGGCGCCACCGAACGGCAGGTGATGCTGATGCAGGATTTCGGCGCGCATATTCTGGGCGCGACGCCCTCCTACGCGCTCAACATCGCCGAGGTCGCGGCCGGCATGGGGGTTGATCTGCGCGCGTTGCCGCTGCGCTACGGGTGCTTCGGCGCCGAACCTTGGAGCGATCCCATGCGCCGCGAGCTCGAGGAAAAATTCGCCATCAAGGCCATGGACATTTATGGGCTCTCCGAGATCATCGGACCGGGCGTCGCGAGCGAATGCCATCAGGCGCAGCACGGTCTGCACCTTTGGGAGGATCATTTCCTTTGCGAGGTGATCGACCCGGATACCACGACGCCGCTGCCGTTGGGCGAAGCCGGCGAGCTCGTCCTCACCACGCTCACCAAGGAGGCGCTGCCGATGCTGCGCTACCGCACGCGCGACATCACCCGGCTGATCGAAGAACCTTGCGTCTGCGGGCGCACCCATCGCCGCATGCTGCGCGTGACCGGGCGCAGCGACGACATGCTGATCATCCGCGGGGTCAACCTCTATCCGTCCCAGGTCGAGGCGTTTCTGGTCGGCTTTCCAGGCCTCGCCCCGCATTATCAGCTCGTGCTCACGCGCGACGGGCCGATGGATGCGATCACGATCGAGGTCGAGCTGGCGACCGGCGCCCCGCGCGATGCGCCGTTCGCGGCCAAAATCGCGGCCGACGTGCGCCGGCACATCAAGGCGATGGTCGGCGTGAGCTGCGACGTCGTGCTCAAGGCGCCGGGCGAGGTCCCGCGCTCCCAGGGCAAGGCGGTGCGCGTGAAGGATTTGCGCCAAGCGAACAAGCCATGACGAGCAACACCTGCGAGGAGCAACTGATCCTGGTCGACGAGCGCAACCGCGCCACCGGCTCGGCGGGCAAAACCGCGATTCATCGCGCCGGGCTCCTGCATCGCGCGTTTTCGATCTTCGTGGTTGACGCGCGCGGGCGCATCGTGGTCCAGCAGCGCAGCCCGGACAAATATCACTCGGGCGGATTGTGGGCGAATTCCTGTTGTGGTCATCCGCGCTGCGGCGAACGCACGATCGCGGCGGCGCGCCGGCGGCTCAACGAGGAGCTCGGGGTGACGAGCGCGCTGTCGTTCGGCTTTTTCGCGCGCTACCAGGCCGCGCTCGGCAACGGCATGCACGAGAACGAATTCGTCTACGTCTATTTCGGGCGGCTCAAGTCCGCGCCCAAGCCCGACCCCGCCGAGATCGCCGACATCGCGCATCTGTCGTTCGACGACATCGGGCGCCGCATCGCGCGCGACCCGCATGCCTTTACGGTTTGGTTCAAACACTATTTTTGCAATCATGGCGCCGAGATCGCGCGGCTGGCCGAACAGGCATCCCGTCTCCCGGCGATGTGAGCATCCATGGCCAGCATTGCGCATCTGACGACCGAGGGCGACGCGCATGCATGCGGTCTCGCCCATGGTCGGCGACTTACGCGCGAGATCGCCGACAATGTGGCAACGTACCTGCGTCGTTTCGCCGCCTCGGGCCTTAATCGAGACGCGGCCTTTGCCGAGGCCGCGAGGTGGCGCAAGGCGATCGCCGCGCACAATGGCGCCTATGCCGAGGAAATGCGGGGAATTGCCGACGGCTCAGGTCAGAGCGAGGACACCATTGCGCTGCTCAATGCGCGCTACGAGCTCGCCTTCACGCTGTTCGGCCAAGAGGCGGCGAAGCAAGGAGCGGCGAAGCAGGGGCAGGCGAAGAAAGAGCTGCTCGAACTCGGCCTCGACGGCTGCACCACGTTCGGCCTGCTGCCCGCGGCGACCGCCGATCGCCACACTTGGCTCGGGCAGAACTGGGATTGGCTCGAAGGCGTGCATGGCCGCACCTTCGTGTTGCGCGTGCGGCGAAACGATGCGCCGAGTTTCGTCTGCCTCACCGAGGCCGGGATCGCGGGCGGCAAAATGGGGGTCAACGAATGCGGGATCGGCTTGGTCGAAAACGGTCTCGCCTCGAGCCACGACGGCCGCAATCCCTATCAAAAGCCGTTCCACGTGCGTTGCCGCGAGGTGCTCGACGCGGAGCGATTTGAGCAGGCGTCGCGGCCGGTGACCGCGACGGCTCGCACCTGCTCGGCCAATTTCGTGATCGGCGCGGCCGGCGGCCACATTGTCGATATCGAGTCGAGCCCCGACCACGTGAGCCATCTCCACGCGCAAGACGGCATCATCACCCATTCGAACCATTTCCTGGCGGCGGGACACGGGGAATCGCTGCTGGAGAAGATTTCCCCCAACACGCTCTACCGTGCCGATCGCATGCGCGCGCTGCTCGATCCCAATCGCGGCACGCTCGCCTTTTCGCACATGCGCGCGGCCGCGATGGACCATTTCGGCGAACCGTATGCGATCTGCCGCCATCCCGACCCCAACCAGCCGAGCGAGAAACGCACCATGACGGTCGGCGCCGTGCTCATCGACCTCGAGGCGCGGACGATGCAGGT
>JAFAHL010000546.1 GCA_019237215.1 Hyphomicrobiales bacterium
TTGAGGACGCCGTCCTCGAACCATTTGATCGAGACGTTGCCGGGGCCGAAGGAGCTGTTCTTCATCTTGGTCGGCGCCCTGTACCAGTGCAGGCGCTTGGCCTCCTCGGCCCAGAAGCCATTCGGATCCTTGAGCGAGCGCGCATACATCTCCTTGTACTTGTCGACGTCGATATAGGCGCGCTTCTTCCACTCGGGTGGAACATCGTAGATCTTCTCGGACATCTCTCTTCCTCCACGCGCCGCGGCGGAAAAGGACCGTGCGCGATTATTCTCTTTAAGACCCGCGCCCCGAAGGGCTGTAAGTGCCATTATGCGACGCTCGGCGGACGAGCGACAAGCCTGGGAATGTTCGACTTTGGTTGTCCGCACGCGCCCGCATGCGGCAAAATGGCGGCGCCGACCCGGTTGCCCCGGAACACCGCATCATGAGGGTCATTCTGCCGTGCCTCATCCGCTTCGCGCTCGCGGCCGTGCTCGCGATGCTCGCGAGCGCCGCGCCGGCGCAAACCTACCCCGCGCGGCCGATCCGCCTGCTGGTCTCGTTTCCCCCGGGCGGCGCATCGGACCTCGTTGCCCGCACGCTCGGTCAGCCGCTGGGCGCGCGCCTGGGTCAGCCGGTCGTGGTGGAGAACCGGCCGGGCTCGAACGGCAATCTGGCCGGCGAGCTCGCCGCCCATGCAACGCCCGACGGCTATACGCTGCTGCTGGGGCCGAGCTCACTGTTCGCAATCAATCCGCACCTCTACGCCAAGATGGCGATCGACCCGCTCAAGGATCTGCTGCCGGTGGCGAGCCTGGTGTCGAACGAGCTCATTCTGGCGGCCAATCCGGCGCTCCCCTCGGTGACGGATTTCCGCAGCTTCATCGCGCTCGCGCGCGACGCGCGACCGCCCTTGTTCTACGCCTCCATCGGCAACGGCAGCGAGCATCACCTCGCCATGGAGCTGCTCAAGCAGCAGGCCGGCATCGACCTCGTGCATGTGCCTTATCGCGGCGGCGGTCCCGCGGCCATCGGCGTCATGGCCGGCGACGTCGCGGCGATGTTCGGGGGCGGCTCGGTCGCGCCGCTGGTGCAGGCGGGCAACCTCAAGGGGCTAGCGGTGAGCGGGCAGCGCCGCTCGCGGCTGCTGCCCGACTTGCCGGCCATTGCCGAGGTCTATCCCGGTTACGACGTCACGATCTGGCAGGGCCTGTTCGCGCCGGTCGGCACGCCGCCGGCGATCGTGGCGCGACTGCGCGAGGAGGCGAATGCGATTCTCGCGCAGCCGGACATCGCGGAGAAGCTCGCCGCCGCCGGCTCCGGCGATCCCTACGTCACCACGCTTGCGGAGCTCGCGGCGCGCATCCGCGGCGATCACGCGCGCTACGGCAAGCTGATCAGGGACATCGGCCTCGTGGTGGATTGACGATCGAGCGCGGGTCGTGCGTTGCCGGCCGCGCGGCGCAGGCGATGATGTATGATCCCAACCCGTCCGCCGAGAGGAGAGGTGTCATGCGCAAGCATCCATGGATGCTGACCGTCTGCCTGATCGTCTGCTTGTTCGCGGGTCCCGCACGCGCGCAAGCGCCTTCGCCCGACGCCATGGCCGTAGCCCGCGAGCTGATCGTTACCATGCGGGCGGCTGATTTTTTCAAGAACGTCATGCCGGCCTTGATGCAAAGTTTCAAACCCGCGATCGTTCAGAACCGGCCGCAAGTCGAGCGCGACTACGATGCCATCATGCCGCTGCTGCAGGAAGGCATGAATGCGCGCCTGAACGAGCTCAGCGAGGAGATTGCGGCGGTTTACGCCCGCAATTTCACCGCCGATGAACTGCGCGAGGCCGTCGCGTTCTACCGCGGGCCGACCGGCCAAAAATTCGTGCAGAAGCTGCCCGCGATCACGCAGGAGAGCATGGCGGTTGGTCAACGATTCGGGCAATCGATCGGCAACGAGCTCCGCGGCCGCATGATCGAGGAGCTGCGCAAGCGCGGCCACAATATTTGAGCTTGTGTCGCAGTTGCCGCAAACGATCGTTCCGATCGCCGCTTCGCGCTAATCCTTCACGCCGCCGAGGCCGCACACGATCTTCCATTCCTGCGCGGTTACCGGCTGCACCGAGAGGCGCGGATATTTCGCCAGCGCCATCTCCTTGAGCCGCCGCTCGGCCTTGACCGCCGCCAGCGTCACGGGTTTCGCAAACGGCTTCACCGCCTTGACGTCGACCGCGAGAAACACGCCCTTCTCGTCGGTGGGATCGTGATAGCTCTCGCGGATCACCTCGACGATGCCGACGACCTGCTTCTCCTCGCCGGTGTGATAGAACAACGCGTGCTCGCCCTTCTTCATCTCCTTCAGGTACCGGCGGGCGGTGAAGGTGCGCACGCCGGTCCACGGCTCGCCCTTGGCGCCGCGCTTGACTTGATCGTCCCAGGAAAATACCTCGGGCTCGGTTTTCAAAAGCCAGTAGGCCATCGTCGTCTCCTCTAACCTTGCCTTGCCGGGTCTCTCGTTTTCGTCATTGCCGGGCTTGACCCGGCAATCCATCCTCTTCTGAAAATGTTCGTGCCTATTTGCGAAGAAGATGGACCACCCGAAATCGGGTTTACCCGATTTCGGGCATTCTAGGTGCGCAAGTCGGATAAATCCGGCTTGCGTGGTCAAGCCCGCGGGTGACAGGAATGTTTATCCCTCCGCGCGGAACGGCCGCGTCAACAACGTTTCCGTCGCCTCGTCCACGCTCGCGCGGCCGGCGAGGATGTCGACGACGGCGTTGGCGATCGGCATGTCGACGCCCTTCGCGTTCGCCATCTCCACCAGCACCGGCGCGGTGAAGATGCCTTCGGCGAGCGCGCCGCCGGCATGCGCCGCATCGCCCCGACCGAGCGCCATGCCGTAGGAGTAGTTGCGCGACTGCGCGCTCGAGCAAGTGAGAATCACGTCGCCGAGCCCGGACAGGCCGGTCAAGGTCTCGGGCCGCGCGCCGAACGCGCGGCCGAAACGGAACAGCTCGGCGAAACCGCGCGTCACCAGCGCGGCATCGGCGCTGGCGCCGAGTCCGCGCCCGGCGACGATGCCGGCGGCGATGGCGAGCACGTTCTTGGCGGCGCCGCCGATCTCGACGCCGCGCACGTCGGTGGAATGATAGGGCCGCAGCGCGGCCGAGCCGAGCGCGCGCGCCAACGCGGCGGCTACACGCTCGTCGCCGGCGGCAAGCGTGACCGCGGCAGGCAGGCCGCGCGCCACGTCGGCGGCAAAGCTCGGGCCGGAGAG
>JAFAHL010000581.1 GCA_019237215.1 Hyphomicrobiales bacterium
GCGGCAGTCGTTGCCCGACGCGGAGCTCGTCTTCACCAAGGGCTTCATGCACGAGCTGGTCGTGGTCCACAGCGAGGAGGAGCTGCGCTGCGTGCGCAAGGCCGGCGTGCTGTGCGAGCGCGCCATGGCGGCGATGGTCGGGCGGGCGCGAGCGGGGGTGAAGGAATATGAACTGCGCGCCGCCGCCGGAGCGGCGATTCTTGACGGCGGCGGCGACATCGATTTTCTCATCATCGGTTCGACCCCGATGGCGAATCCCGCCATGGTGTTCGGCAATCCGCGACCCTCCGGCCGCGTGCTCGCGAAAGGCGACATCGTCAACATGGAGCTCGCGGCCGGCTATCGCGGCTACACCGCGCAGATCGGCTCGCCGATCTGCCTGGGCGAGCCGACCGAGATGGTGCGCAGGTTCTGGGACGAGATCACGCTGCCCGGCTACCGCAAGATCATCGCCGAGATCAAACCCGGCAATCCGACCGACAATATGCGGCTCGCCAGCCGTTTCTTCCGCGAGCGCGGGGTACAGTCGCGCCCGACGCAAGTGCACGGCATCGATATCGTCACCGACAAGCCGCACGTCTTCGCCGAACGCACCGAGGTCGACGAGATCGACAAGGTGCTCAAGCCCGGCATGATCATCATGGCCGAGCCCAATCCGATCACAGCGGATGGGATGTTCGGCATCTTTCTCGGACACACCTTCATCGTGACCGGAGAGGGTCACGAATGCGTCGACAATTTTCCGCTCGAGATTGCGGTGGCGAACTGTTGAGGGCGCACGTGCTGACGAAAACCGAAGCGCAAGCCATCCGCCGTGTTCCCGCCGCCACCTTGCGCGCCTTTCTCACCGATGCCATGCGCGCCTGCGGGCTCAACGAGGCCGATGCCGCGACTGTCGGAGGCGCGATGTTGGAGGCGGATCTGACCGGCTCGGACGCGCACGGCGTCTTTCGCCTCGCTGGCTATGTGCGGGCGCTCAAGCGCGGGGCCATGAACCCGCGCGCGAGCGTCCGCGTGCTCGAGCACGGACCGGCGACCGCGCTGATCGACGGCGACCGGGGCATGGGTCATGTAGTGATGACCTATGCCGCCAACCTCGCCGTCGAACTCGCGCGCGCGTCAGGCGTCGGCTGGGTGGGTGCGCGCCGCTCCAATCATGCCGGCGCCGGCGCGATCTATGCCGCCATCCCGCTCCGACACGGGATGGTCGGAATCTACGGCGCGGCCTCGAGCGTGAACCACATGGCGCCGTGGGGCGGCAGCGAGCCCTTGCTCGGCACCAATCCGATCGCGGTGGCGATCCCGAGCGGGGAGGAGGCGCCGGTGATATTGGATATCGCCACCTCGCTCGCATCGAACGGCGCCATCAGAAGCTACGAGCTCGAAGGCAGGCCGATGCCGCAGGGTTGGGTGCAGGATCGCAAGGACGGCTCGCCCATCACGGATCCGCGCCGCATCAACGAGGGCACCTATCTCCCCATGGGCGGCTACAAGGGCAGCGGGCTCTCGATCATCATCGGACTGTTGGCGGGACCGCTCAACGGCGCGGCGTTCGGCCGCGACATCCGCGATTTCGCCACGCCGCCGGACGGCGAGGGCAATGTCGGGCAATTCGTGATCGCGCTCGACGTCGCGCGCTTCGTGCCGCCCGAGGTGTTCAAGGCCGAAGTCGACCGCCACATTCGCGATCTTGCCTCGTCGCGGCGGCTGCCGGGCAGCGATGAAATTCGCGTGCCGGGGACGGGACGAGCGGCGCGCCGCAGCGAGCGGGAGAAGAACGGGGTGCCGCTTGCTGCAACGCTCGTGGCGCAGGTCGACGAGGTCGCAAAATCGCTCAACATCGCCCCGCTGAGTGCGCGCCCATGAGTGCGTCCGAAACGCCATCGCCGTCCTCGGGGTCGCCGTTCTGGCGGTTCTCGCTGCGGTTTTACCGCCAGCACGAGGTCGCCGACGCCTGCATCGCGCTGCAAGAGCAGGCCGGCGTTGACGTTAATCTGCTGTTGTTTCTGTTGTGGCACGCCACGCAAAAGCGGGCGCTGTCGCAGGCAGACGTCGCGGAGCTCGAACGGCGGATCGGTTCGTGGCGCAATATGACGGTCATACCATTGCGCACCATGCGGCGGGCGCTGAAGTCGCCGCCGACCCTCGTCGCTGGCGCGAGCGCGGAGCTGTTTCGCACCAAGATCAAGGCGGCCGAGCTCGAGGCCGAGCGCTTGCAGCAGGAGGCGATGTACGAACTCGCCGGCCCGGCGCTGCTCGGAGTAGAAGCGCCATCGCTTGAAGACGCCGCGCGTGCCAACGTCGCCGCCTATGCGGCGATGGGCGGCGGCGCGTTTCCCCAGCCCGCAATCGAAACCCTGCTCGCGGCGCTTGCCGGCCGCGGGCGCAAACCGGAGGAATGACCCATGGACAAGGACACCTATGACCGCGGGCTGAGCATGCGCCGCAAGGTACTCGGCGAAGACTATGTCGATCGCGCGCTCAAGAGTGCCGACGACTTCAACCGCGATTTCCAACGCTTCGTCACCCAGTATTGCTGGGGTGAAGCCTGGGGCGACGACACGCTGAGCCCGCGCGAGCGTTCCATTCTCAATCTCGGCATGATCGCCTCGCTCGGGAAAATGGAGGAATTCCAGACCCATGTTCGCGGCGCGCTGCGCAACGGGCTCACGCCCAATGAAATCCGAGCGGTGCTGACTCAGATCGCGGTCTACTGCGGGGTCCCGGTCGGCGTCGACTGCTTCCGCATCGCTAAAGCGGTATTGAATGAGGGAAAGAAGACATGACCGCCGCTCCGGCTCCATTGGAACCTGCTAAATCATTGAATCGCAACAGGTTCCATCAGGCGTGATTCATCAAGAGGTTGGTCATCTTTTTCCCCCTATGGTCTTGAATGTGCCTTGTTCGTGGTTGATCTCGTGTATCGATCCACGGTTGTGTGAGGGGGAGGGGGAATGGTTTTCCGCACGGCTGGTGCCATCGCGGCGCTACTGATCGGCCTTGGAGCGTCGGGTGGGGAGGCGTTCGCGCAGTACTACCCGCCTCCTCAGGCCTATCCGCCTCAGGCGTATCCTCCTCCGCAGGGTTATCGGCCGTCGGTCGCCGACGCCGATGATAACCAACTTTACGATCTGCAAGGCCGACCGCTGCCCCCGGGTGTCGTGCCGCAGGCCACCGAGCCGGTTGCGCCCGCCCCGCGATATGGAAACGCAAGCCCGGTATACCCCGACGAGGCGGGACTCCCGCCGCCGCAGGGCTACCGCGAATCGCCGCCAGCACCATACGGCTACGAGCGGCCCGCGGCCGGGGCGCGCCCCTATTATGGATCGCCCAATCCCGGTTATGCATCGCCCCCCGCTGGTGCCGACCAGCCGGACGGCACGCGGCCGCCCCTGCCGCTCAGCCCCGGGCAGATCGGCGCCGGACAAGGCGACCCAAATGCGACGGCAACGGTGCCCGATTCGCACACCATGGCGGGGTTGCCGCCCGAGGTGCGGCCCGAGACCGGCCCGAAGAAGCAACTACCGCCGCAGTTCCGTCGCACGCTCGTCGACTACTCCAGCAAGGAACCGGCCGGCACGATCATCATCGACACGCCGAACACCTATCTCTATCTCGTGCTCGGTCAGGGCAAGGCGCTGCGCTACGGCATCGGCGTCGGCCGCGAGGGTTTCACCTGGGCCGGCGCGGAAAAGGTGACGAGGATGGCGGAATGGCCCGATTGGACTCCGCCGGAGGAGATGATCGTCCGCCAGCCCTATCTGCCGCGCTTCATGGCCGGCGGTGAGACCAACCCGCTCGGCGCGCGCGCGCTCTATCTCGGCAAAACGGTGTACCGCATCCACGGCACCAATCAGCCCTCGACCATCGGGACCTTCGTGTCCTCGGGCTGCATTCGCCTCACCAACGAAGACATCATGGATCTCTACACCCACGCGAAAGTCGGCACGCGCGTGGTGGTGCTGCCGGGCAAGCCGCCGGCGACCGCCGCGGCGACGTCGCTTGCTCCACCCGCGCCGCCGGCAGCTGTGTCGGCACCACCGGCAGCTGCGTCGGCGTCGCCAGCAGCTGGGCCGGCGCCGCTCGGCGTCGGCGCGGTGACGTCTGCCCCACTCGGTCCGCCGCCGTCGGCGATGGCGCGCTAGCCGACACCGGTTTCCGTTAAGGTCACGCGATCACTCGCACCGGCTTGCCGTCGAGGAAAGCGCGGATGTCGTCGACCACGCCACCGAAATAGGCGCGGTAGTTCTGCACCGCCACGTATCCGAGATGCGGCGTGAGCACGACGTTGTCCATCTTGCGCAGCGGATGATCGACGGGCAACGGCTCGATGTCGAACACGTCGAGCCCGGCACCGGCGATCTTGTTCTCCCGTAGCGCGGCGAGCAGCGCCGCTTCCTCGATGATCGGACCGCGCGAGGTATTGATGATGTAGGCCGACGGCTTCATCAGGGCGAGCTCCTTTGCGCCGACGAGGCCGCGCGTGCGCTGGGACAGGATAACGTGAATGGTGACGAAGTCGGCTTGGCGGAAAAGCTCCTCCTTGCTCACGTAGTCGACGCCGACCTCCTTGCATTTCTCCGCCGTCAGATTCTGGCTCCAGGCGATGACCTTCATCCCGAACGCCTGGGCGATCTTGGCGGTGCGCGTGCCGAGCTTGCCGAGGCCGAGGACGCCCAAGGTCAGGCCCTCGAGGTCCATGCCGATCGTCGTCTGCCACGGCACGCCCGCCTTCATCCGCGCGTTCTCGTAGCCGATGCGACGGGTCAGTTCGAGCATCAGCCCAATGGCGATGGCCGCGGTCGGACTGCCCACCGCGGGGGTGCCGCAGACCACGACGCCGCGCGCGTTGGCGGCGGCGACGTCGATCGAGGCGTTGCGCAAGCCGGTGGTGATGAGGAGCTTGAGCGCGGGCAGTTTCTCGATCACCGCGCGCGGGAAGGCGGTGCGCTCGCGCATGGCGCAGACGATGTCGAAGCCTTGCAGCGCCGTGACGACCTTGTCCTCCCCGCCAAGGTGCGCGTTGAAGACCTTGATATCGAGGTCACCGGAAACCTTCGACCAGTCGGCCGCCTTGAGGGCGACATTCTGATAGTCGTCGAGGATCGCGCAGCGGGAGCGGGGCATGGCGAATATCCGGGTTGGCCTGTGGAGGCGTCAGAGCGGAAGGGACGGAGGCGCTTCTATAGCACACGCGAAACCGCGTCCCGCCGCAATGCGGTTATCGCGCAAGCATGGCTCGCCAGTCAGAGCGTCACTGCGTCCGGGCTCCGATGCCCGAGGTCGGGGGCGTTGGCTTTGAGCCCCGAGTTGGGCGGTCCGGCCGCGCAGGGCGCGGCGGATGCAATTTCTAGTCGAATTCCGCTTTCTTCAGCGCTTGGCGCGCACGCGCACCAGGGCCGGCACCGCCTGATATGCGACGGGTGCCCGCTCGTGCTTGGCGTGCCACTTGGGACCGGGTCCGCGCATGTAATAGAGTTCGGGCCGGTACGGATCGAATAGGCTTCTCGCCAGGCTGTGTGCGAACTCGGCGAGATCGGCAAATACGCCCGACGCCATGCGGTGTGCGGCGCCGCTTCGAGTCGTCTTTTCCATGACCCCCTCCGGTCGACTTTGCGTCTAACCGGCTCCCCGTTTCGCTCCGTCTCGATCGGTTGGAGCGCCCCTTTGCCGTCCATCATCGCGCCGAATGTGTTAAAAGCTAGTACGAATTCGCTTGTGATTTCAGTTTTGTGGCTGAGCGTTGCATAAAAGCTACGGTTAGGGTTAAGGATCGATGCAATCAGGTCACAGTCCGCGCGCGATGGGTCCCAATCGGGGCACTGAGAGGGGACTTCGGCTCGGATGGCGGGCGGCGTGGACTGCGGCGCGCGACGCCTCAGGTGCATCGAATCACGGCCCCAACCGCGACCGCGTCGGAGGCGCGCCGCGGATCATGTTTGGCATGCCACTTCGGACCGGGGCCGCGCATATAGTGCAACTCCGGCCGGTAGGGGTCGAACAGGGCCTTG
>JAFAHL010000375.1 GCA_019237215.1 Hyphomicrobiales bacterium
GGCGTGGCCGTCGCCGCCGGTAAGGGTGGGCACGTTGTGCACGTACGGCTCCGTCGCCATAGTCTTCATCGTGGCGGCGACATCGTGATCGACGAACTCATGACGGACATGCGCATCGAAGATCGCTCCCAGGTCCGTTTTCCTCACGTTCTTTGCCGTCTTCACCTTCTTTGCCTTCACCTTCTTTACGTGCTTCACTTTCTTGACCTGCGCTTTCTTCATCGGTCTCTGCCTCCGCCAATTCGATTTCGCCACCCTCAGCCGCTGCGCGCGGCCGGGTCCGTGGCCGCGGCACAGCATTGAACCTCCAGCAGCAGCCCGCGCATCATCAAGGCGGAGACCCCGATCACGGCGCTGGTGTAGGTATGACTGGTCAAGATCTTCTGACGTGCCGCAACATAGCGAGGTCCGTTGCGCTCCAGATCGAGAACGAAGCTCGTCATCTGCAGTATCTGAGCCAATCCCGATCCGCCGGCTCGCAGAACCCGTTCGATGTTTCGATAGGTGTGCATCGTCTGCGTCTCTATGTCACTGCCGAGCACCTGCCCCTGCGGGTCAAGCGCGGAGATGCCCGACAGATAAAGAACGTCTCCGAAGCGCACGCAATTGGTGAAACCGAATTGCTCGTAAGACAACACATCCGTCGTTTGAATGACGTGTTTCATGTAGATGCTTCTCAGCAGTGAACGAGGTAGCGGGAATGGATCGTAACGCTATTCGATCACCTCGTCGGCGCGAGCGCGCCCCCGATGACAATTCAATGCTGAGCTGGGGGCCATCTCCTTACCGCTTCAGCGCCCTGCGAAGCTCAGTCGTTCGAGCGCGCGCCCTCCCCGCGTTTGGCCGTTTTCGCCGGAGCCGCGTAGCTCTCGAGCGCCACGGCATCGCGCGGGCCAAGATCGACAGTGCCGTGCACGAACCCCACAGCAGGCACTGACGCGGCGAAGTAGAATAGGCTCGCTTGTCGGTCCATGCGCGCAAACGGGGCCGGCGAGTAAGCACGATCAGCGACCATGGTCTCTCTCCCTATGGCTCGAAACGGCCGCATTTAGAGTTGCCGTCTTACGCGGCAACATGCCGCCGCGCGCGGGCCAAGTCCTTGGTCGAGACCTTAATTGTTCTGAATCCTGCCCGGGCGGGGAATGCCCGCTCCCCAGGCTGCGGCAGCCTCTTAAGCTTGCGAGCGCGGCCGGCGCTAGGCCGGCCTCAAACAGCTCTTAGGACGAGCCCGATCAGAGCTGTTTCGCTTTCCGATCGAAGTTGACGTGGGTCAGTAACCGTTGGACCCGAAGGAGGAGCTCGCCGGCGACATCGGGGCCGCGTTCGCGGGCGGGGCGAATGTCGGGAGGGCAATCAGGGTGGCCAAGGCAAGAGCAGCGATAAGCGCTTTCATGACACGTCTCCATATTTGGACGATTTGTCCTCGTTTTGCGCATCGGCGCACGACCGACCGGCCGGCGCCTGCGGGAGTGAATATGCCCACGCCGGTGCCGCCGCGCTGTGATTCCGATCACAATTTTTGCGATGATTCAGAACGATTCAGGAAAGCGACCGCAGGCGGCTTGCTGGCGTTCAGATCGCATCCGAACGCGCGCGGTACGAAACGGGCTGAAGCGCAGTCAGTGCTTTGCCTTCGTGCTTGCGCCGTCGCCGCAGTCGTCCGGGCGCGGCTTCGAACCGCGCTGATCGAGGGGCACCTTGCAATTGTCGACCCGCTGTTCGTCGCTCGCCTTGCCGCCGAGCCGCTCCTTGGCGGTGCGGGTCGGCTGCACGTTGCTCGCTTCGCCATCGGCACGCGCGCCGGACGCAAAAAATCCGAGCGCCGCCCATGCAACGACAAGAAGCCCGGCACACCGACGCAGATCCTCGGCCGAACGAGATCCAAGACGGCGGCGCATGGCCCTCCTCCTATCCGATCCGCGCACGCGCCGACATTGCTGCTGGGAGCGCGGCCGCGCCTGCTACCAAATGCGCAACAGCTCGGCGGGGAGGTTTCATCATGTTTTGTTCCCGAAAATGCCAAGCAACGAGCCGGATTTATTCGCCCTTGATGTTCGCGGCTTTGAGGATCGGCCACCACTTCTCGATCTCGGCCTTGTGGTAGGCGGCGAGCGTCTGCGGATTTTGATCCTCGCGCGGCGGAATGTCCTGGCCGAGATCGGCGAGCCGCTTGCGCACGTCGGCATCGGCCAAGGCGTCGACAACGGCGCCATTGAGTTTGGCGATGATGTCCTTCGGCGTGCCCTTGGGCATCCAGAGCGCATGCCAGATCGCAATGTGCAGCCCCGGCACGCCTGCCTCGTCCACGGTCGGAATGTCGGGCGCCGCCGCCAGGCGGGCCTTGTCGGTCACGGCATAGGCCTTGATCGTCCCGGCACGCGCTTGCGGTATGGAATTGGCGGCCTGGTCGATCATGATGTCGATTTGGCCGGCCACGAGGTCCTGCATCGCGGGGCCGGCGCCGCGGTAAGGCACGAACTGAAATTTTGCGCCCGTGATGCTCTGGAAGTAGACGCCGCTGACGTGGGAGCCGCTGCCGTGGCCGGCGGTCCCTTGCGTCGCGGTGGCGGCGTTTGCCTTCAGCCAAGCAATTAGCTCTTTCAAGTCCTTTGCCGGTATGGTTTTGCGCGCCACGATGATCTGCGGATTGGTGGCGATCAGCGATACCGGCTCGAAGTCGTTGAACACATGGTACTGCAGCTCGTAGATCGCCCCATTGACCACGTGCGTGCCCCAATGGCCGATAGAGATCGTGTAGCCGTCGGGGGCCGCGCGCGCTACTCGACCGACGCCGATCGTGCCGGCGGCGCCGGTCGTATTCTCAACGAGGATGATTTGCCCGAGCGATGTCCGCATCCGCTCCGCCATGATGCGCGCAATCGTGTCGGTCGGGCCGCCCGCCGAGTAGGGCACGACCATCGTCATCGGCCGCGTCGGATAGGCTTGCGCCCTCGCCAACGGCGACAGGGCCGGCAGCGCAGCGGCACCCGCTGCCAGACGAAAGAACTTGCGGCGGGGAAGTTTCACTGTGGCCGATCCCCCTGCAGCCTTTTCCGCGCGGCGAGCGGCCAGGCGCCCGTCCCAACCGCAATCGATTTGATGCGGTCGCGTCGCCGCATTGCCTGTGCACTCCGGCCGGGGATCATATCCTATCACATCGTTGTGGAAATGCCCGCATTGCGCCGGTCGCCACCGCCATTTATTTCGGTTGTTGCAGGTCCAGCGTTCGCACCGCTTGTTCGTAGCGCGCCATATCCTCCCGCATGAATGCTGCGTAGCGCGAGGTGCCGCTCTCCTCCATTACCATGCCGAGCTGCGCCATCCGCGCCGCCATTGCGGGCTCCCGCATCGATCGCGCGATCTCGGCCTGAAGCCGCGTGACAATTTTCGGCGACGTGCCGGCCGGGGCGTGCAAGCCCATCGTGGTTGCGATGTTGAAACCCGTGAGGCCCAGCTCGTCGCAGGTCGGAATCGTCGGCGTCGATGACGAACGCTGCAAGGTGCTGACGCATAATCCGCGAAGTTTTCCGGCCGCTATCAATTCCATGACGTTTGGGATGCCGGACCAGCCGGCGTGAATTTCTCCCGTCAGGAGCCCGTTCACCATCGCCGACCCGCCGCGATATGGCACGTGGAGAAGCTCGATGCCGACCCGCTCAGCGAAGATCGCAAACGTGAGATGATGGATCGAACCTGCGCCCGCAGATCCAAATCTCATCCCGCCCGGTTGCGACTTCGCGAGCGCGATGAACTCGGCAAGCGATCTCGCTTGAACATCGGGATGGATGACCAGGATTCGTCGGCAGAGTCACCAGCGCAGTGATTGGTGTGAAGTCCTTGATCGGGTCGTAACCTAGGCTTGGATTGAGCGCGGGATTGATTGCGAGCGATCCGGAATCGCCGAACATCAGCACGTGGCCATCTGGCGCGGCCTTGGCGACCATGTTGGCGGCCACGACCCCGCCGGCCCCCGGCATATTCTCCACGACAAACGGCCTGCCGAAAGCAGCGCCGAACTTGTCTGCGAGGAGCCGCGCGAGAACGTCCGGATTGCCGCCGGGGCCTGAAGGCGCGACGAGTCGCACGGGTCGCATCGGCCAAACGTCGTCCTGCGCGCTCACGGGCGAGCTGCTGGCGAGTGACACGACGCAGGCGAGAGCCGTTGCGATTTTCGCGGCCGATATCATGCCTCACCCCAGATATCACGGGCGAGTTCAACGATCAGTTGCAGTTTCTGCTCCTGCACGACTGGCGAGATCGGATTGCCGGTATCGACACTTGCGAAGCCGCATTGCGGGGAAACCGCAAGATTGCCTAGCTCGATATAGCGCGTCGCACTCTCGACGCGTTTCATCATGTCGGCCTTGCTCTCCACGGTCGGCGTCTTGGTCGAGACGATGCCGAGCACGACCGTCTTATGGCGCGGCACCAGCCGGAGCGGGGCGAATGTGCCAGCACGTGGAGTATCGTATTCAAGGAAATAGAATTGAATGTCGAGCGCGTTGAACAGACGGTCCGCCACCTCGTCATAGCCGCCTTCGGAATGCCATTGGCCGCCGCGGTTACCGCGGCACAGATGCATCCCGATGGACATGTCGGACGGCGCGTTCTCAAGGACGCGGTTCGTCACGGCGATGTATTTGTCGATGAGGGCGCTCCAGTCGTCGCCGCGCGAGTGCAGCCATTGCCGGACTTCGGAATCGCCGAACTTGGCGAACGCCGTCTCGTCGATCTGGACGTATCGGCAGCCGGCGGCGCCGAGCGCGTCGAGCTCGCGACGAAACGCCTCGACGATGTCATCCCAGAACTCATCGAGGTCGGTGTAGGCGTGCGCTAAAACCGCCGCATCGCCGCCGCGAAAGTGGAGGGCACAGGGGCCTGGAATGGTGATCTTCGGAACGAGCCCGCTGTGGGCGCGGATGAACTGGAAATCCGGCACATTGATCGGACAGGTCCAGCGCACGCGGCTGTTGATGAGCGCAACAGGTTGCGCGGCGCGTCGGCCCGGCTCGCCACCTTTGGCGTCCTCGCCGCCGACGGAATCGATGCTGATTTCCCCGAGTTGGCGGTAAAAGAAACTGTGGTAGGAGCGGCGACGGAATTCGCCGTCGGTCGCGAGCTTGAGCCCCACGCGCTCCTGGAGTCCCAGCGCGTCCTTGATGGCTTCGTCTTCGGTCTTGGTCAGCTCTGTGCGGTCGATTTCGCCGCGCGCGAATTTTGTGCGCTGATCGAGCAGCTTGCTTGGCCGCAACAGGCTACCAATGTGCTCACCATGGAATGGCGGCGGGTTGTGCGACAGCATCGACGTCAAGCCTCGCTGGGTTTGTGGAACCCTCTGTGGCGCTTATGACCGGTTCGGGTCAATCGCGACCCAAAGCCAAACGCCCACTTACGTCCGCTTCGCCCCAAAACCGGGACAAATAGCGATCGTCTCGGCATGTCCGCTTAGTGGTGAGAGCGTGTGACGCGGGTTGCTACTTTTGTGCCTTGTTGAAATATCGCAAATCCGGCGGCGGTTGATCCTTCTTCGCGGGCATCAAGTATCCTTCCGCGCTCAGGAAGTAATTCTCCGTGCCGATGACCACATGATGGTTGTTCTCAGCACAAACCGTCTCGCGCCAGACCGGATGTTTTTCTGCGTTGCGAAGGTACTTCTTGGTGATGGTCCAAGGACGCGTCAGCGCATGATCGATCACGGTGATTTCGTCGTAAAGCGTGTTCGGATCGGCTTTGTCGAGGTAAATCCTCTCCTTGATGACGGCCTGATTGTCCCGGTGCATAGGCAGACCAGTACTGTCGTAAGACCGGGGGCCTTTCAGATTGCGGGTCTCGACCATCAGCGCGTCGTAACGTCCGTTCCCGTCCTCATCCACCCAATGGCCGATGGAATAGCCTGCGAATGTCGGCTCGACGTCATCTCCGGGCCAATCGCGTCCGTCCGTAAAGATTCGACGCGAGTCGTGGATGTGTTGCATCAGGAGATAGGTGGTGGACGGCGTGACAACGATTTCCATCGGCTCATACACGTTCATCACCCGGGGCATGCCGGGCGGAAGACAAGTAAACGTTGGGTCGGTGCCCTGTCCGCCGGCAGCTTGATCCTTCAGGTTGGCCTCGAAAATGGCGCGATACTCCTCGGTCAGCGGAGCCTCGCGCGCGCTCGCCCAGCGTGGAGCGCCGGTCCGCTGCCATTGGCCCTTTAAGTCAGGATATTTCGACTCATCGAATGCCTGAGCGCCGCCGATTATCATGCCCAGCGCGGCTGCTAGTGCGACCGAACCGATGATGCTTCGGTTGAACATGATTGTTCTCCGTTGCGCCTGGCAGAACGAGTGACCGTCATTCGGCTCGCGCACCACGGTCTGCCATTCTCGTCGTCACTTCCGCGTCGAATGGAAATATCGCAGATCCGGCGGCGGCTGGTCCTTCTTGGCCGGCATCAAATGGCCATCCGCGCTCAAGAAATAGTTTTCATTGCCGATATGGATATGGGAGTTGTTCTCGGCGCAAACGTATTCGGGCCAGACCGGGCGTTCATTCGGATTGCGGCGGTAATTCTTGATCACGGTCCATGGACGCGTCAACGCATTGTCGATCACCGTGATTTCATCATGCAGGATGTTTGGATTTGCCTTGTCGAGGTAAATGCGCTCTTTCACGACGGTCTGATTATCCCTGTGCAAAGGAATTCCCGAGGCGTCGTAGGCGCGGGGGCCCTTCACGTGGCGCGTCTCGATTTCAAGCAGGTGGTAGCGCCCGTCGCCGTCTTTATCGCTCCATTTGCCAATGGAATAACCCGCAAAAGCCGGCTCGACATCCTGCGGCCATTCGCGCCCGTCGGTATAGATTCTTCGATGCGTGTCGTGGATGTGATCGATCAGTATGTAGGTGACCTCCGGCAAGACGATGATTTCCAGAGGCTCATACGCCGTCATCATGGACGGCATACCGGGCGGAAGGCAGCGGTAGCCGGGCCAAAGGCCTTCACCGCCGGCGGCCAGGTCCGCAAGATTGGCCTCGAAGACGGCCTGATATTCCGGTGTCAGCGGCGCTTCTTGCGCTCGGCCCCGCGGCTTGCTCGGGTCGAATGCAGGCTGACCGGGCGGCGTGATACGAATCCACTGGCCTTTCAGATCGGGATACGTGGCGTCATCAAAGGCCTGCGAGCAGTTTGCACTCAAGCACAGCGCCGCGCTCAGCGTGAGCACGCCGATCGAGCGTGGGTCAAACATAACTGCCTCCCGCAGGGCTCTTACTTCCCGGTCTGCTTGAAATATCGCAGATCCGGCGGCGGCTGGTCCTTTTTGGCCGGCATCAGATAGCCGTCGGCGCTGAGCATATAGCTCTCCTTCCCGATACGGACATGTTGGTTGCCCTCGGCACAAATCGCCTCGACCCAGACCGGGTTGCGCTCGCGATGGTAGTTCTTGGTGACCGCCCAAGGTCGGGTCAGCGCATTGTCGATCGTTGTAACTTCGTCATGGAGAATGTTCGGATCAGATTTGTCGAGATAGATCCGCTCCCTGACGACGGTTTGATTGTCCGTGTGCAAAGGGATGCCGCTGGCGTCGAAAGCGCGCGGACCTTTCAGGTTGCGGGTCTCGACCTCAAGCACGTCATAGCGGCCGCGTCCGTCCGCATCGATCCATTTGCCGATTGAGTAACCCATGAAGGATGGCTCCGCATCCTTGGGCCAACTGCGTCCATCGGTGTAAATGCGACGGAGCATGCTCAAATATTCGATCATGATGTACGTGATGTTCGGTTGGATGATAATTTCCATTGGGAAAATCACATTCATCGCCCGCGGCATGCCGTCGGGAATGCAGGTATAGGTGGGGTCGGTGCCCTGGCCGCCGGCGGCCTGATCCTTGAGGTTGGCCTCGTAGATAGCCTGATACTCCGGCGTCAGCGGAGGCTGCTGCCCGCGCCGCGGAGGCTTGCTCGTGTCCCATTGATTGCCGATGCCGGCGGGCCGCTTCCATTGGCCCGACCAATCGGGATAGTTGGATTGATCAAACGCCTGCGCGCCGGCACCCGCCGCTATGATAGTCACCGCCGCCAGCATGATGGATCGCATCGAGCTTCGCACGGCTATCCTCCCGTCATGGCGCTGAGCCGTTTGAGCTCACTTCTTGCTTTGATCAAAATACCTCAGATCCGGCGGGGCTTGCCCCTTCTTGGCTGGCATCAGGCGGCCGTCCGCGCTGAGAAAATAGTGCTCTTTCCCGATGGCGAGGTGGTGATTGTCCTCTGAGCAATCATTTTCGATCCAAGTTGGATTATACTCGCGACGGAATTTTTTGGTTACGGTCCATGGGCGCGTCAGCGCGTGGTCGATGGTCGTGATCTCGTCGTACAGAATGTCCGGATTGGTTTTATCGAGGTAAATCCGCTCTTTGACGATGGTTTGATTATCCTCGTGAAGCGGGAGACCGCTGCCCTCGTAGGTGCGGGGGCCTTTCATGTGACGAGTCTCGACCTCGAGCGTCTCGTAGCGGCCATCTGCGTCCGCATCGACCCATTTGCCGATCGAATAGCCGGCGAAGGCCGGCTCGGGATGGTCGGGCCAACGGCGCCCGTCGGTATAGATCCGACGCGGCATGTTGTTCTCGAACAAGATGTAGGTGGTCTTCGCCGTGAAGATGAATTCCATCGGGAAGATGACGCTCATCAGCCGCGGCATGCCGACGGGCAAGCAAGCGTAGCGTGGGTCATTGCCGGCTCCGCCCAGGGCTTGGTCCGCGAGGCTCGCCTCGAAGATCGCCTGATACTCGGGCGTCAGCGGGGCCTGCTGCCCGCGACCGATGGGCTTGGTCGGATCCCATTGTATGCCGCCGGTCCTGAGCCACTGGCCCGACCAGTCGGGATATTTGGTTTCGTCATGCGCCCGCGCGGCGGCGATCGTCGTGACCATCACCGTCGCCAGCACGACCGCACCGATCGAGCTCCGGACTGGCATGTTGTCCTCCCGTTCGGCGATGGGCGGGGAGACGGACGATGAATCTACTGCGAGACCAGGATCGGCTGTCCGTCCTTGAGCTTGGTCTTGCTCACGGACCAAGAGCCGCCCGGTGCACCGCTGCGCAACGGCTCGATCGTGAGCTTGAGCTCGTCGCCTGGCTTGAGCGTCTTGCTCGACCAGCCGTCGCGGACCAACGCGCTCGGAGCACCGCCTTCGAGGCTCCAGAGCTGGATGCTGCCGTCCTGCTGCTTGACCGCCAGGATGATGAACGAGTGCGGACTGGTGAACTTGAACTCCTGCACCACGCCTTCGAGCTCGATCGGATTCTCCTGGTCGAACATCGCGAACGAGTGATGCGCCAGAACGGCACTGCTCGCGGCGACGAAGGCAAAGCTCACTACGGCGGTCAACTGCCGTCGCATGGCGTCCCCCTTTTTTGATCGCTCCATAGCGCGCATGCCGCCGCGGCGGCAGCATGCGCATCCATCCAATGCGAATGTTGTCACTGGGACCGGAAGAAAACCCCGGCCATCAAGGATGCGACGCCTGCCGATGGCCTTTCTCGCTGCCTTGGCGACGGACGGAGATACCGGCACATCCCGTTCTGACTGCAGCTCTTTGTCGGTCGTCCGACGTCATCTTATATCAGGACCGTGGCGCGTCCGAAAGCTCGAGCTGGTTGATGGGCGTCCCCGTATTGGTCCGCCTCACCGGTAGAGGTCATCTGATAGAACTCGGCGGCTTGCATATACGGGATTTTTATTATCCAGGAGCGTTATGTCTTAGAGGCGTCGCGCGTCATCTTGCTGCGCTGCGTCACAGCGCCGAGGCTATTGATCAGACTTGAGATAGAGCCCGTGGCACGAGTCGCATGCCACCCGCAGCTCCGCCACATAGGTCTTGAAGTCGCCCTCCTGCTGCGCGCGGCTGGCGCGGTAGGCGGTCTTCGCCGCCGCCGCCGCCCTGGCATAGAAATCGGCGTAGTTGGTGAAAAGATCGGGCGATGCATAGGTGTCGCGGCCGGGATCGCGCTCGACGTTGGGCTTCCACTGATTGGTGCTCGCGGGGAAGAGATGCGGAAACGCCATCAGCATGACCGAGATCATGTCGGCATGCTCGCGGCCCTCGGTCAGATCGACCCCCTTGGGCGATGCGGTCATGGTCTCGAGCTCGTCCATGTTGGTGTTGATGGTATCCATCAGGATCTTGCGCGCGAAAATCGCGTCCTTGGCAATCGTGGTGCTCTGGTCCTGGCTCGACGCCATCGGACCCATGCCGACAGCGAGCAACGCGATGGCGCCGATCATGATGCTCATCCGCCACCCTGGCCGCATGAGCAGGTGCGTAACCCTTACCATTCGGCACCTCCATGAATTCGCATGCACGGTCAGCCCAGGTACAAAGATCCCAGATATGCGGTCAGCCGGCCCCCGATGGTGACGGCGGCCCACAATAGGCAAGTCGCGGAGGCAAGTTTACGACCACGCGAAGAGACGGCTCCGTTCGCTTCCCAGCTAGCGGCCTCTTGCTTCATGGTGCGCTGGAAATGCCAGGTCACGACCAAGGCGATGATAACGAGCGTGAACTTCGCCTCGAACATGCCGTCGGCCAGATATTGCCCCGGCTTTGTCAGCCACAGCGTGACCCCGCTGATAATTTGGCAGGCAGCGGCAAACCAGATGAATGGGAGGAGCCTGTTCATCGAGGTATAGGGAATCGTCCGGAACAGCCCGAACAGACGCAGGCCGATGATGAACGTGAGACCTACGACCGTCGCCGTTCCGAAGG
Source organism: Hyphomicrobiales bacterium (assembly GCA_019237215.1). Lineage (GTDB taxonomy): Bacteria > Pseudomonadota > Alphaproteobacteria > Rhizobiales > Xanthobacteraceae > VAZQ01. The sequence continues at coordinate 10,754 of JAFAHL010000375.1, forward strand.
CGTGGATCGTGAGCGCGAGCGGCCAGCCCCATGATTGATTGACCCATTCCGCATACGAGGTATGCTCCAGCCAATTGAGCACGGCCATTTTCCTTGATCGCTACGGCTGCCGCACAGAACCGCCCTCGCGGGTGTTCTGGTCCACGAACTTGTTCAAGCAGTAGACACCGAAGAACGTGAGGCCGAGGACGCAGGCCACGACGGCAACGACCATGAAGATGATGGCGGTGTTCCCGTATTCCATAAGCTATCTCTCCCCTTACACATACGGTATCAGCCGGCCGCCCATGATCACGCCGGCCCAGGACAGCAGGACCAAGGCGGCGACCCACTTGGCGCTCATCGGCGCATCCTCGCCCGCCTTGACCGTCCAAAGCCGTTCGGACAACGAGAAATACAAGACGGCGATCGCGCCGATCGTAATTAGGGCGGTCTTCGGCGCGAATGTGGTCGCGTTCAGATAGCGAGAGGAATCGGCGAGCAAAATGAGCATTCCGCTGAAAACATTCATCACCACTCCGAAGACTCCCAGGGGGAGTATCCGGTGCACGGCGGAGAACGGCATGGATTTCCAGAAGCCCAGCACGCGCAGCGAAACCGCCAACGCCGTGCCGAATATCAACGAGAAGCCGAAGAAATGTACGGTCTGCCATGGCACGAACCAAATGACATGGTTGATCAGCGATTCAATGGCGGGACTTACGCCAGCTTTGGGGTCAGTTGGCAGTGGGTCCGTCGCCACGTGGATCTCCGGGTGATTGATCTGCCCGCCCCGGTGTCCAGTCTCGGCCATCACGCCCAAAGTTATGACTGCGAACGCCAGGATTAGGTAAAGCGATCGGTTGGAAAAGCGCCCGAGGTGTCGAAACCGCCACAGCTCGATCCAGGCGGTGACGCCGGTAAACGCCAGGCCGAACAGGGTCCACAGCGCCATATCGCGGTGAGCGTTGATCGCAGCCCGCGAAATCCCGGCCACCCCGGTTAGCGCCCACATCGAAGCGGCGCCCGTGACATAAGTCGGAACGCCCAAGATGGCGCATACGACAAAAACGACGAGGCTCGCCCGCTTCATGACGACATTGTTCATGACGAGCGCGGCAATGTAGAAGACGAGGGCGAACACGAAGCCGACGGTCGGGAAGTGATTCAAGATGATGTGGACATGCGACCAGGCCTGCGGAGTTCGCTGCGCCGCCGGGTCCAATCGCAGTTCGTGATGATTGATCTCCCAGCCAACCTCTCCCGTGATGACCATCAAGGCGAGAGTGACAAGTGCGAGACCCAAGACCAGATGGAGTGCATCGTTGGACAGTCGTTCAGCGCGCCGGGAGCGCCAAAGCTCGATCAAGGCGGTCGCGCCGGTCAACACGAGCAGGGCGAGCGACGTGACCCCCCAACCGAAGTGGATGCTCATCAAATCCTGCGAAATTTTGGGATCCTGAGACAACGCCGCCATCGAACGATCCCCACTGACGTAAGTCGGGATCGCCAACAAGCCCAAGACGACAAAGAGGACGAGGCAGCTTCGCTTTGTCGCCGCATCGTCGGTAGCGAAGCCGGTGACGTAAAAACCGAGCACGAATATGAGCCCGATCGACGGGAAAATGCTCACGAGAAGGTGGAAATGCGACGCAGACTGCGGGATCAGATGCATGCATGCCCCGGCATGTCAGTGCAGGCGGATATCAACTCGTTCCCGGTCGGACGTTTCCGGCGTGCGCCCTGCTGTTGGCTGATCCGCCCGGCGCGGGCAGCGTCGGGCGGACCACTTCCCAAGCAACATTTGTTACGCAACTCTGGCGCGCCTCGCGGCCGTGCGTTTACCGCGCCAGCGGATCGGGCCGCAGCTGAAAGCGCACGACCTTGGGCGTCGTGCCTTTGCCGCCCTCGACGTGGAACGGTGTCCGATTGCCGAACGTCGACCACAGGCCGCGGCCCTTCCAACCGCCGTTCGCATCGTCGATGCGGCCATCCATCCATTTGGCGTAGTAGCCCATCGGGTACGGGACGCGCAGATTGACCCACTGGCCGTTGACCAGCGCCAACAGCGACTCGTTGGCGTTGCCGGTCGCCATCGGCACGTTCTCGCCCAGGCCCAACGTGTTGAACTGATCGACCCAGGTGTAATAGCTCGCCTCGGCTGAGCCGGTCTCGCTGACGTTCTGCAGCTGCGGGCCGGGGAAGGGATAGAGCATCCAGCCCTCCGGGCAATGTCTGCCGGTCGCACTCGGGCCGTTGAGCGGCCCCTTGCATTTGCTGCGGTCGAAGCTCGCCATGTGGCCGCTCGACAACGGCACCCAGACCACGCCTTTGCGGTCGATGTCCATGCCGCGCGGGCCGTAACCGGGCGCGGGAATCTCGTAGATTTCCGCAAGCGTCGTGGCTGGGGGGTTGGCGCCGGGGCTCACGCGGATGACCGAGCCCGGGTAGGTGAGCACCGAGCCCCAGACCGCGCCGTCCACCGGATTGACGCCGATGCCGTAGAGCGCAGCAACGATGCGCTTATCCTTCGTCGGGTCGACCGGCTCGTTCGGCTCGACATAGCCTTCGTCGCGCAGGCCGTTGCCGTTGGTGTCGAGGATGAGCGCCGACCAGCCTTGCGACTTTACCTCGTCGCCGGTTTCGTCGAAGGTCTTGCGGTTGAGCCAGCCGATCACGCCGCTCTGCGGGCCGCCGGCGCTGGTCCAGAGCGTATTGTTGGCGTCTTCCGCGAACACGAGGTGATGGGTGGGGAAGCAGGTGCGGATGAGCGTGATCTTGCCGCTTTTTGGATCGTACATGGAGAGATGGCGCGTGGACTGCTCGATCGGCGTGAGCTTCGCCGAGGGATGGTCCGAGCCCTTGCGGCAGAAGTCCGGATTGGCGAATTGGCCGACGCGCGAGGTGAACCAGACGCGCCCGGTCTCATCCATCATCGGATTGTGCATGCTGGCCTGGCTGTCCCAGATCACCTCCTCGCCCCAATAGGGCGATGGGCCGTGTGGATTGTCCTTCGAGGTTGGCGTCTTGGGATCGCGCACCGGCATTTTTACCGTAGTCGCGGTGTTGGTCTTAGGATCGAGCACGGGGAAGAAGTCTGTGCTCTCCTCGGTCGAGCCGTAGAGCTTGCCGTAGGCGTTGACCGTCGGCTGGCGCTTGTCGGTCGAGATCTCGTCGTGCAGGTAGGCCTTGGGGCTCGACCAGTCCCACACCGAGACCACGACGTTTCGCTCGGCGCCTTGCGGCCGCGTCGGCTTGGAGGCCGGCAGCTCGCCGGCGGCGATGCGATCGGTCCAGTCCGCGAACAGCTTGATCGCGCGTGGGACGTCCAGACGGCCCATATTGTTGGCCATCTGTATCTGCGCCTGCCCGGACATGATGCGGCGCGCCCACGCCTCCTCGGGCTTCATGTCGGCGAATTCCTTGGGGATCGTGCGCGTCGCTTTGTTGCCGAGCTGGTGGCAGGTGTAGCAGCCGTTAGTCTTGACTACGTCGAGCCACTGCGCCTGGCTTTTCATATTGGCCGACATGCCGTTGCCTTGCGGCCCGGTGCCGGGGAACTCGCTCTTGTCTGGCACCTTGAGCATCGAATACCAGTAGATCGCGGGATAGTATTCTGCCGCCGCAGCCGCGTTCGGCGCCGCCACCGCATTGAGATTGAGGATCTTGCCGGGCGCGCTCTGCAGCTTCGGGGAATCCACCAGTCCGTAGCCGCGCACCCAGACGGCATAGTTGGCCCGCGGCAGATCGGGCAGCACGTAGCGACCCTGGTCGTCGGTCACCACCATCTTCGCGAATTTAGTGGGTAGGTCGGTGGTCTCCGCGATCACCCAGACGCCGGCCTCGGGCCCGTTCGGGCCGCTGACTACCCCGCCGAGATCGCTTTCGCCGATGCTGACGCCGGCTGGTGCGGTCTGCTGCGCGGCGAGTTGCGCGGGCGAGAGGGTCAGCAACAGGGCTGCCCCGATCGCGGCCCCGCTTAAATACAGGCTGGCTTTCGGTCTCATCGATGGCTCCTCGTTTGGCTTAGTGTCACAGCGCCCGCGGGCGATGTGCGATCCGGCTCAAGAGCTGATGAGTCGAACGCAGACGAGCGCTCTCGCGCATATCCATGCACAGTCCGTCGTCGCCCGCAACGGCGTCGGGCTAGAAGAGAGCCGCCGGACGCTTCTTTGGTCACGCATCGGCGCGAGCGTCAGCTGGTCTCCTACGGATGGAGCGAGGCGAGGTAGGCCGCCGCCGTCAGCAGATCATCGGCGCCGAGATCGGCGACGACAGCGGCCATGAGAGGCGTCCAAAGCCCATTCCGGTTGCCATGTTGCATGTCATAGAGCTGTCGCGCGATATAGCTCGGCGAGCGGCCGGCAATCGTTGGAACCGGGCCTAGGCCACGCAGATCAGAACCGTGACAGACGGTGCACGCGGTGACTTTGGCCCCAGCAGCCGTAAGTCCGTTCATGACCAAGGCCTCGCCCTTCGTCAGGCTCCCTGGCGGTACATAGGCGATGAACCCCGATCGTGGGTTTCGCAGAAACTCGGTCGCGTGCGTGCTCTCCGGGGTCTCGATGATGCGCTCGCCAATCGGCTCGACGTCAGCTTCCGCGCCCTCAAGCGTCAGGAACATGCCGTTTTGGGCTTTCGTCTTCGGTACGGTCGCACTCTCCACCACCTTGATCCAGGGCGTGGCGGGAATCGCTGTGAAGTATTTGGCAGCTAGCCTGATTTCCTCGTCCGTCATTGCTTTCGCAAACCCCGTCATCAATCCCGTATTGGCTTTTCTCGGATCGGAGGTTGTTCTGGCCCCGTTGCG